>NZ_JAMDLQ010000024.1:0-6449 GCF_024705715.1 Clostridium sp. LY3-2 | reverse complement strand
ATTCGAACCCTGGGTACCCGCAAAGGTACGCCGGTTTTCAAGACCGGTGCCTTAAACCAACTCGACCATCTCTCCTCGATTACAGAAGTTATTATATCAAGCATAAAATATTATGTCAAGCATATTTATAAACTTTTTTTATTTTTTTCTTATAATAATAAATATATAATTAAATAATAACTACTCAAACCCTCTCTATATCTAGGTATTACAAAACTTAAAACATTTACAAAAAAACATTTAAATTTTCTTCTATATGTTATATGATAGATGTACACTCAAAATTTAGGAGGCTAATTATGAATTTATACATTTCAGATTTAGATGGTACATTACTTAATGAAAAAGCATTACTATCTGAATATTCAAAAGAAACATTAAACAAAGTTTTAGAATCAGATGTTAATTTTTCAATAGCTACTGCTAGAACTCCAGCGACAGTTATACCTATATTAGAAGGCTTAAATTTAAAACTTCCTATCGTAGTTATGAATGGTGCTGCGATGTATGATATAAATAAAGATCAATATTTAAATGAAAATTATATACAAAATACTTTAGCAAAAGAAATTACAAATGTTATAGAAGCTTGTGATGTAGCTTTCTTTACTTATACACTTTCAAATAATCATATCTATGCTTATTATGAAAAGAGTAATGAATTCCAAGATGAATTCATAAAAACAAGAACAGGAAGCCCTTACAAAACTTTTGTAAAAGGACAAGTTCCAAACTTCGATGAAGTGCTTTATTTCTTTATAAGAGATAAAAAAGAATCTGTTTTAGAAGTATATGAAAACCTTAAAAATATATCTGATCTTTATTGTGTTTTATATAAGGACGTCTATAATGCCGATATATATAACCTTGAAATATATAGTAACAAATCATCAAAAGCTAATTCTATTAAATTAATAATGGAAGAGAATAATTTTGAAAAACTAGTTGCCTTTGGTGATAACTTAAATGATTTACCAATGTTTGATTTAGCTGATGAGGGACTAGCTGTAGATAATGCAGTTATTGAACTTAAAGATATAGCAAGCGGAGTTATTGAAAGTAATATTGATAATGGAGTAGCTAAATATTTAGCAACTGTTATTTAAAACTAAAAGCTGTACTTGAAAATTCAAGTACAGCTTTTTATTAGTTTATATAAATTTATAGGTGTTTTTAATTATTTTTGTGATTTTTCGTAATCAGCTAAGAATTGACTTATTCCTTTATCTGTTAAAGGATGTTTTGTCATTTGAAGTATTACGTTATATGGAATAGTTGCGATGTGTGAACCTGCTAATGCAGCATCTAAAACGTGCATTGGATTTCTAACACTTGCTGAAATTATTTCAGTATCTATTCCGTGTATTTCAAACATTTCTGCTATTTCCTCTATTACTTTTAGTCCTGGGTTTCCTATATCATCTAGTCTTCCTAAGAATGGACTAACAAAGCTTGCACCAGCTCTTGCTGCAAGTAATGCTTGAAGTGGTGAGAATATTAAAGTTACGTTAGTTTTTATTCCTTCTTTGTGAAGTCTACTAACTGCTTTTAATCCCTCTTCACACATAGGTATTTTTATTACGATGTTTTTGTGAAGTTTAGCTAGTGCTATTCCTTCTTCAACCATCTTATCAGCTTCTAAGCTAATAACTTCTGCGCTTATAGGACCATCTACAATGCTACAGATTTCTTCTATAACTTCTTTTAAATCTCTTCCCTCTTTTGCTATTAAAGAAGGGTTTGTTGTTGCACCAGCAAGAACTCCAAGTTCGCTAGCTTTTCTTATTTCTTCTACATTCGCTGTGTCTATAAATATCTTCATTTGTTTTCCCCCTGATTCTTTAGTACTTTTTTATTATACATTGTATACGTTTTAATGACAACGATATCATGTGAACAAAGTGTAAAAAGAAAAGATGCCTTGATAAAACAATCAAGGCATCTAAAAATTATTTAATAACGTCTACGTTCATATATCTCTTTAATGCGTCTGGTACAGTTACTGTTCCATCTTCATTTTGATAATTTTCTAAGATAGCAGCTACAGTTCTTCCTACAGCTAATCCTGACCCGTTTAAAGTGTGAACGAATTGAGGTTTATCTTTTCCATCTCTGTATTTGATATTAGCTCTTCTAGCTTGGAAATCTTCAAAGTTTGAACAACTTGATATTTCAACATATCTGTTGTAACTTGGCATCCAAACCTCTAAGTCAAACTTTAAGGCAGCTGTGAATCCTAAATCACCTTTACAGATTCTAACCTTTCTGTATGGTAACCCTAATTCTTCTAATACTTCCTCTGCATCTCTAACTAATTTATCTAATTCAGCATATGAATCTTCTGGTCTAGTGAATTTAACTAACTCAACTTTGTTGAATTGATGTTGTCTTATAAGACCTCTTGTATCTCTTCCAGCTGAACCAGCCTCTGCTCTAAAGCAAGCTGAATATGCACAATGTTTTATAGGTAATTCTTCACCTTTTAAAATTTCATCTCTATACATATTAGTTACAGGAACTTCTGCTGTTGGTATTAAGAAGAATCCGTTGTTTTCTACTTTGAAAGCATCCTCTTCGAATTTAGGTAATTGTCCTGTTCCTGTCATACTGTTTCTGTTAACCATGTATGGAGGTAATATTTCTTCATATCCATGATCAAAAGCATGTTTATCCATAAAGTAGTTTAATACAGCTCTTTCAAGTCTAGCACCTAACCCTTTATACATAGTGAATCTTGAACCTGCTACTTTTCCGCCTCTTTCAGCATCAAGTATTCCTAAGTCAGCACCGATATCCCAGTGAGCCTTTGGTTCTCCTTCAAATACTCTAACATCTCCCCATCTTTTTATTTCAACGTTGTCCTCATCAGTTTCACCTTCTGGAACTTGTGGGTTTGGGATGTTTGGAATTCTTAACATGATATATTCTATTCTTTCATTTATTTCTGAAAGTTTAGTGTCATGTTCTTTTATTTCGTTTCCAAGTTCTTTCATTTCAGCCATTATCGCTGAAACATCTTCACCAGCTTTTTTTAATTTTGGGATTTCAGATGAAACTTGGTTTCTTTTGCTTTTTAAAGCTTCAACCTCAACTAATATATTTCTTCTGTCTTCGTCTAATTTAACAACTTCATCAATTACTGCTACATCGAAGTCTTCACCTCTGTTAGTTAATGCAGCTTTAATCTCTTCTGGATTGTTTCTGATTCTTCTTAAATCTAACATATCTATTCCTCCTATAACTATTTTTTTACATTAAAAAAAGAGCCTCGTGTCCCCAAACAAAGGGACGAAAGACTCCGCGTTGCCACCCTAATTGGTAAGAATTACTCCTTACCCTCTTAAAAGATTTAACGATTCCCACCGTACTGCTTATTTCACAGTCCCTCAGAAGGTAGATTCACACTAAACTGCTTACTAGTTTTCACCACCCACTAGCTCTCTTAAAAGCAAATCTATGTTACTTAGCCTCTTCAACGGTTTATTTATCAAAATATATATATAATATATTATATATACAAGTTCCTTGTCAATATTTTACTAAGTGTATTTAAAAATTTATTATATTTCTATAGTTTTAGTACAAACTATATCTACACCTGTATTCATTATATTTTTACAGATTAAATCCCCAACCTTTATAGGAGTTGAAACGTATATCCTCCCTATAACTTTTGATAATTCTTTCCATATGCTTATATCTACAGGTTCTGTACTTTTAACAGATACAACTTTATTGTTTGGGTCACCCTTAATTCTAACAACACTTGTAAAAATCTCTTTATTCTCCATAATTATTATTCCCCTTTAAACCTCATCAAATTCTTTAATTCTTCCTATAACTATCTTTGAATTTTTAGAGCTTCTAACTATTTCACTAGGCTTTTTATCCATCTCTCTAGCTAAAATATTTATAAGTTTTCTTATGCAATGAGAGCCGTGACAGTTTCCAAAGCCAGCTCCTGTTCTCTTTCTTATTCCTTCAATAGTTCTAGCCCCTAAAGGTCTTCTTATACAGTCTACAATCTCGCCTTCACTAACTTTATTACAAACGCAAATAATATTTCCGTATCTCTTGTCTACTCTTATAAGTTCGTTTATCTCTTCTTTATCTAATTCTCTAAATCTATAAGACTCTCTTCTTTTATCTACAAAGTCCTTTTTTAAACTAGAATTTAATAAAGCTACTATAGTATCTCTTATATTTTCAGCTATTGCCGGCGCTATAGTATGTTTTCCGTAGTGTTTCCCAGTTATTCTTATATAACCTTCTTTTAATTCACTATCATCTATAAAAATCTCATCTCTTTTATATTCTTCCCTTATCATATCACTGATATTTTCTTTTTTTAGTTCTGGTAATATTTTATTGCAGTAATGTATCCCTTCGTGAATATTTAATCTCTTAGGGTTTTTTACACCAAGCATATTACCACCTGTTATCATAGGAGTGTTTATAACAAATGATCTGTCATCTACAACTTCTATAACAATAGTATTAGTATTTTTCTCTAATTTATTTTCAACTAAAAAATAATTCATATTTTTTTGAGATGTAATTTCTTTTTCTTCTATTTTGTTGCTATCGTAGACATAGATTTCATCTGGAATAGTATTTATAACAAACCTACATTTAAATTTGTTTTTGTTAGTTTCAACAAAGAATCCCTTATTTATTTTTTGAATACTATTAACTTCTTCTTCTAATCTAAAGTTTACTCCATTATCAAAAGCGATCTCAGCATAAGATAATGCTAAGTCATAAGGTGAAACTATTCCTGTATTTTTTGAATATAGCGCCATCTTTACGTCATCAGTTATATTAGGTTCTATTTCTAGTATCTCTTCTCTATCTAAAATATCTACACCTAAAATACCTCTATTTCTAGCAGTTCTATACATATCTTTTATTTTTTCTATATCTAAATCAGTTTTAGCAAGTCTTAATGATCCTAAAGTCTTATATGGCACTTTAAATTTCTCACAAGCTTCTTTTACTAATCCTATACCTATATTCTCTAAACCTGCCATAACAGCATTAGAAGTTTCAGAGCCATCGTAAACAACAGCAGTGTTTGCAACTGCTATATCATCTGCTACGTCATAGTCTCTTTCTATTACTGCTATATTTAAGTTATATTTTGATAATTCATACGCAACTGTGCATCCTACAATCCCACCGCCAAGTATTAAAACATCATAGTCCATTAAAGTACCTCCCAAAAAAATTATATAATCATAAACCCTTTATTTTTTAATTCTTCCTTTATACATTCCATATCTTCTTTACTATAAGTAGATATAGTATGTAAATGAACTCCATCAGTAAGTTCAGATAAAGGTTTCGCACCACTTTCTTCATTCTTTTTCATAAATTTATTTAAATCATTTAGATTTTTAATCATTAAAATGCCTTTTATCTCTCCGTATATAGGGTGTTCTACTATTACATCTTCAATAGTTCCCCCATATTTTATAACACATTCTAATTCATCTTTCATTTTATCATTATCATGATTTACAGCTATTATGGACTTTATCTTACTTTCTTCATTCATAATAATATATCCGTCTGGAGTTGCTAATATATTATTTCCCTTTGCTCTTAATAGCGCTATATCCTTAACTATTATTTGCCTTGTAACCCCAAAATCTTTTGCAAAATCAATACCTTTTATAGGTTTATTACTTTGTATTAATTTTTTTATTATAAAATCTCTTCTACTTTTAGCGTCCATAAAAAACTCCCAACTAATTAGTTTCTATCATCACATATCTTTATAATCTCTAGATATTTATTTTCATTGTTCTTTGGTATTTCTAAATGATGGTTTTTAACAACATCTAAAAATTCATTATCGTACTTCAATCTATTTTTTAAGATATTTGCGCCTCTTACGGGATGGTTATAATATAAATCTATCTTTTTTATATTACTAAATTTTCTTATAGCACCTTTAGAAAACTTATCTAAAAGTACTAATATAGATTTATCTATAACATTAACTGATCCAGTAACTTTACCTACGTCATGAAGTAGTGCAGCTTTTCCTAATTTATATTTATTTATTTTTATATTATTTTTTTCAGCAAAATCTAAAGCATCATTACAAACTCTTATAGAATGATGTTTTTCCGAATGCCTTAATTTATTAAACACTTCTATTTCTTTTTGGTTTAAATAATTGTCAACTAGTTCTCCGTCTATAGGCTTAACATTTGAAGTTATATCCCAAATAAACTGTTTAACTCTATACAACATATTTAATATACCTCGAATTAAATTTATTATCCTACTCTTTATAATACCATTTTGGTTTTATCTAATCAATTTTTTAGAAAACAAAAAAGCCATGAATTTAAAATTCATGAGTTCTTTCACCTTTGGTGGAGGTAAGGAGATTCGAACTCCTGACCCCCTGCGTGCAAGGCAGGTGCTCTCCCAACTGA
>NZ_JAMDLQ010000023.1:0-49974 GCF_024705715.1 Clostridium sp. LY3-2 | reverse complement strand
TGGTCGGGGTGACAGGTCTCGAACCTGCGACCTCATGGTCCCAAACCATGCGCGCTACCATCTGCGCCACACCCCGATAATCTTTGCCGCTTCGGTGCTTTGTTTTGTTTGCCCCGTGACGACAAAAATTATTCTACATCATATTTTTATATTCGTCAACACTTTTTTATAATTAAATTTAATTTCTTATATCAATTGAGACTACAAATTCGTACAAGCCTTTATTTGAGCCATTTACCATATTTGAATAATTATAGATTAATATTATTGTTAACGATTTTAAAAGGTGAATTTAAAGCTCTTTTAAGTACGCTTTTATTTCTTTTCCCTCTTCAATCTCTAAAAATCCTACAAATCTCCCCTCACCTCTAGGTAAAGAAACACTTCCTGGATTCATAATAAGTATTCCATCTTCTTTTAAAATTATTTCTTGATGAGTGTGTCCATATAAAGCTGCATCTACTTCTAGTTCTTTAGCTTTATAAAATAATGAATTTAATCCACTCTTAACTCCATATCTATGACCATGAGTTAAAAATAATCTTTTGTCCCCTATTTTAACTATTCTCTCCTCAGGGTATAAGTCGCTGTAATCACAGTTTCCTGAAACAGCAAACACTTCTCCTTTAAAACCTTCCTCAAACCTTCTAACGTCTTCTACGTTATCACCTAAGTGTATAAGTATGTCTGCATCCTTTATCTTTTGTAGTGCTAAATTTATGTATGAATCTACCCTATGTGTATCACTTACTACTGCAACTAACATATAGACCTCTCCTTTTATCATTAAATTTCTATAGTGTTATTATAAAACTTCGTTTATTTTATCTCTTAATTTTTTTAAAGCTACTCCTCTATGGCTAACACTGTTTTTTTCTTCACTTGTAGCTTCTCCAAATGTTTTATTAAATCCTTCGTAGAAAAATAGAGGGTCGTATCCAAATCCGCCTTCTACGCTAAGCTTTTCAGTAATTTTACCTTCAACTTCACCTCTAACTACGATTTCTTTATCCTTATCGTTTATAAGAGATATTACACAAACGAATTTAGCATCTCTATTTTTAGAGTCTTTAAGTTCTCTTAATAGTTTTTTGTTATTTTCTAAATCATTTCCGTGTTCTCCAGAGTATCTAGCTGAATAGATTCCTGGCGCTCCGTTTAAAGAGTCAACAGAAAGACCTGAGTCATCAGCCATAACTATAAAATCTTTTTGCCCTTTACTTAAAAGATATTCTTTTATTTCTTTTGCTTTTTTCATTGAATTTTCTTCAAAAGTTTTTCCGTCTTCTACTACGTCTATATCTATACCCTCTTCTTTTAAAGACTTTATAGAAAGAGGGATATCTTTTAAAATTTCTTTTATTTCTTTTATTTTTTTAGAATTATTACTAGCTAGTATTAACTTTTTCATAATTAATTACCACCTGTACCTATCCATAACGCATCCATCTTTAATGCGTTTTTTTGGATTTGAATCATTTGCTTTAAGCCTTTTTCACCTAAATCTAAAAGGTCGTTAAGTTCAGTTCTAGTCATAGGACTTTCTTCACCAGTTCCTTGCACTTCTACAAACTCTCCTGAATCTGTACCTATTATATTCATATCTACCTTAGCATTTGAATCTTCTTCGTAGCAAAGGTCTAATATTTTTTCTTCTCCTAAAACTCCAACGCTTGTAGCTGCAACAAAACTTCTTATAGGATAAATTTTAAAAGGTCTTTCTTTGTGAAGTTTATTTATAGCATCAACTAAAGCTATAAAAGCTCCGCTAATTGAAGTTGTTCTAGTTCCTCCATCAGCTTGTATAACATCACAGTCAACCCAAAGAGTTCTCTCTCCTAGTGCTTTTAAATCAACAACAGATCTTAAAGCTCTTCCTATAAGTCTTTGGATTTCCATAGTTCTACCATCAACTTTTAATCTAGCTATATCTCTTATTTTTCTGTTTCCTGTAGCTCTAGGAAGCATGTTGTATTCAGCAGTTATCCAACCTTCTCCTGTTCCTTTTAAAAATGGGGGTACCCTATCTTCAACTGAAACGTTACATAAGACTTTAGTATCTCCAACTTCTATAAATACTGAACCTTCAGCATATTTAGTATAATTTCTTGTAACCTTTATATTTCTTAATTGATCATTTTTTCTGCCATCTATTCGCACAAATTTCACCATCCTAATTTAATTTCTACTCTCTCTTATATTACCTTCACACAAAATTTAAGTTTTATGCACTTTTTTTAAAACCGACTCATATTAATTAATATGAGAAATTATATTGAGGTGATATTTTTTGAGATATATAGGTCCTTTTTTCCGTATGAATAGCCTTTCACAAAAGGAAATCTGCGGTCAGCTTTTTTATTTCTCTAAAGAAGCAGTTAAAACTTTAGTTTTGAATTCAAAATGCGGTTTTATCTACTCTTCAAGAAATACGAAAAAAACTTCATCTAACAAAGATATTAGCATATTAAGTAAATTTTCACCACTATTATGCCTATACAAAAAAGCTACTCCTGAATTTGTGCATGGTAAAATTTCTAATGGTTTTGATTCATCTTCTTTTAAACGTGAATTAATTCCATATACAAATGCACTAATGACATTATCATTATTAGAACTTAGTGATTTCTACTCTGCCTTTAATGATAATTCTTTAGAAAATGAATACTGTTTAGGCTATAGAGAGCTTTGCAAAGAGCAATTAGATTTCTACTACGAAAATCTAAGAAACTCTGAAGGTATCTTTGTTACTAAAAAAAATAATATAAATAATTCATCAAAAGTTATGAGTCTTGTAGATAAAAATAGGAAATTTATCTTTAGCGACCAAGCTTTTATGATGAATGCTTATTATCTGTATTCAACATATGCTGACGACCCTGAATTGGAATCTGAATTTAAAAGCTTTTCCCTTCAAATTTTACAAATGTTTTTAGATTATAAGGATGCTTTATATAATTTATCTTTTGAAGAAGGGTTAAAAACATTACTTGCTTTTAATGTTTTTTATGATTATTCAAACCGTGAGGACGTGCTTCCTTTAATTACAGACTTAAGCGAATTCTTGTGCGATAAGTTTAGTGAAAAAGATTATTTTGAAGAGTCTTTAGATTGTTGTGCCTTGCTTTCAATAAATCTAATGTACTCCTTCGAACACACTAATATTTTGATGTTTAAAGAAAAATATACTGAGATATCTGATAAGCTAATATCTCTTTATGATGAAGATAATGGTCTAATAGAAAAATTAAATACAAAAAAAGAACTTAAATATTCTTCTTTTGATATTTGCTTTTACTTTTTATCAATACTTCTTTACTCAAAAAAGACTAATAGTGAATCTGAATTTAAGCCTATGATATCTAGTATTTATAAAAAATTTATATTAAATTCTAATATAATTACAAGCTGGCCTGAAGCTCCAAACTTAGATAGCAGTGAAAGATACAGGAATTTCTCACTTCTTTCAAAAGATATGATAGATGAGACTTTCTTTAGGATGCCAAACCTTCCTTCACCTGAATCTTCAGGAGTTTCACCTTCATTTTTGAAAGAAATATCTTATTCTATAAAGAAAGATGAATTTTCTTCTTCAAGAAGAACCTTTGATAGTGGAAGAAATATGCTTATTTTCTTTTTGATGATTCATACTTTAAAAGATGGATATTATGATGAATTGGATATAAAAGATAAGATTAATAAAAAATCTTATACTCCTTTAGAAATAGAACTTAGCGGTAATCAAAATGAAGAAGATAAAGTTAATGATAAAAATAAATAAGATAATTTTTAAAAATTTTGCCTTATTAGTGGATTAAAGTCCGCTAATAAGGCTTGTTTTTATTCTTTATTTTTAAGTTTTGAAAAATCTAAGTTTCCATAAAAATCGAATTTAAGATTCTTTATATCTCCTGAGATTGCTATGTTTCTATTTTCAAAAATAAGAGGCAGCAAAGTATAATTTGAAAAAAGGCTTTCTTCAAGTTCATTAAACTTCTCTTTTTCTGATAATTTTAATTGATCTTTAGTAAACCATTCTTTTATTGAAGTATAATAGGCCTCTCTGTCCTTAGAACCGGCTTCAGCATCCACTATAGCCATATCATACCTCTTTCTTAATTCCTTGCTCTTAAACTCTTCCTTAGAGACTAGAGAGTATCTAAAACTTATACTAGAATTCACTTTATACCAATCTTGAATACTTTTTAATATAACTCTATTTTCTATAGTGTCTTCTGCAAGCATTGTAACTACGTCAGGTAAACTTCCCTTATCTTTGTTACTCATAACCTTTCTTGCTTGAAGCTTAGTTAAATCACCCTTATCTTCTCTAAAGTAACTCCCCTCTGAAGCTTCTGCAAAGTGAGAGTTAGAAGTACTGTACTCTGATAGCGCTTCGTAGATATTGCTATATAAAGTTCTTCTAGAACTTAAAGGTAATTCTTCACTTTCGTTATTTATCCAAAGATACTTACCTTTGTTTGAAGGTGATGTTATAAGCTTATTTTCGCTAGCCAGTCTGTTTAACTGACTCTTTGGAGGATCTACTACTATATCCCTCTCCCCTACTTCATACGCAGCCATAGCAAGTTCTACGTTCTTGTCTTCAACTAACTCTATTTTAGAGATGCTGCTGTTTTTAAAGTTGTGCTCGTTTGACTTAAGTTCCATATTTCCGTCTCTTATATTAGAGATATAAAAGTCTCCAGTATAAGGTATGTTAGAGTAGTTGTTATTTAAATCTTCCCACATAACTAAAAACTTTCTAACCCTGTATTCAGGTTTTGTAAGTTCTTCTAGGAATTTATCATCTTTTTTATTAAGCCTTATAATTACACTGTTTTCAGTGCTATTAATAGCAACACCATTTTCAAAATCAACAGTACCTTTTCTATATTCTTTAGCTCCATAAACGTTAAGTAAAGCTTCTATATTCGAATCACTTTCCTCTTTTAAAAGTTCTCTAAAAAAGTCTACAACTTCGCTTGGAGTAATCTTTCTTCCATCATTCCAATAAACGTCATCTCTGATTTTAAACTCGTATTCGATTCCATTATCTCGAATATTAATCTCACTAGATAAAGACGGTTCTATCTTACCTTCTTCTGTCTTTTGAACTAGCCCCTTACTAGTTGCACAGATTATATCCTTTTCTCGTACAGTCAAGGCGCTGACATTTTTTATAGTAGTTGGAATCTTATCTAAAGCATATATTATTGAATTTTCTTCTTTTACTACAGTATTTTTTTCTATATCTATAAAACTTAAACCGGTAATTAAAATAATTAAAGTTATAACTGCAGATAAAATTATCCTCTTCATAAAACGCCTCCTTTTTCTTATATTTAATTATTAACCAAATTTTATAAGCTTAATCATAAGCTGAATATTTTTCTATGCCTTAGTTAAAATTAATAAGTAGGTGTGATATAATAATGATATATTTTAGGAGGTATTACTAATGAGTTTTATAATAGGTGCAACTTCAATCATCGGAATAATTTTTATGCTAACTTTTATGTTTATCGGAATATGGTTATTTATAATAGCTTTAAAAACTTTTAGCCAAATAAGATATAAAAACTATATTTTAGAGAAGATAAACCAAAACCTTAGTATTATCGCAAAAAGAAGTAAAATCACAGACTTAAAGTTTAAAAGTGAAGAAGATGAAGAAGATTATATTCAAAACATCTTAACAGGTGATTTTCATCTTAATAACAGCACAAAATTCGAAGATTCTTATAATGCAGAAAAAGATAATAAACATTTAGATAAAGAAAGCGAGTAGAAATTAATCTACCCGCTTTTTTTTATCTTATAAAACTTGCAATAAAAAACATAGAAGCAACTGAAATTATTAAACAAAATCCAGTGTAAATATATCTTTTATTACCGTGTTCTTCATACCAAAATCTTATAGCCCAAATTATCATAGTTATAGCTAAAACTATTTGAACTCCTAAGTATGAATTAAATATATCTCCTATATATATGAACTTGTATGATGTTAAAAATGTACAGATTATAGTTATGCAAGCTATTATACTTGATATTATAGTAAGTGTATTAATAACTTTTTTATTCATTATTACTCACCTATCATCTTTTCAAAATCATCTTCACTAAGTACAGTTACTCCAAGTTCTTCTGCCTTAGTAAGCTTTGAACCTGCTTCTTTTCCTGCTATAACGTAATCTGTCTTCTTACTTACACTTCCTGAAACTTTAGCACCTAAACTCTCAAGTTTTTCTTTTATTTCTTTTCTTGAGTATTTCTCCATAGTACCAGTTACAACGCAAGTTTTTGAAGCAAATACACTTTCTATAATCTCTTTTTCTGTGTACTTAGGTTTAACTCCAAGTTCTAAAAGTTCATCTATAGTTTTTAATACTTCTTCAGTATTAAAAAATTCTACTATACAGTTAGCTACTATATCTCCAACATCAGAAATTGCAACTAACTCTTCGAATTTTGCTTCTTTTAAACCTTCTAAGCTTTTGAAAGTTTTAACTAAGTCTTTAGCCGTTTTATATCCTACATTTTTTATTCCTAAAGCATAAACAAATGCTTCTAAAGTGCAGTCTTTGCTATTTTCTATAGAATCTAAAAGGTTTTGAGCCTTTTTAGGACCAAACTTTTCAAGTCCTATTAGATCTTCTTTGTTTAATTTATATAAATCACAGATTGATTTTATATTTAACTTTTCAAAAAGCTGCTCTGCTGTTCTTTCTGAAAACCCTGCTATATTCATAGCTTCTCTAGAAGCGTAATGAACTATAGTTTTTACTAGCTGTGGCTTACAAGATAAAGTGTTTTCGCAGAAGATATGCGCTCCCTCTTCTATTAAGTGACTTCCACAAGCTGGGCAGTTTTCTGGCGGTGTTATTTCTGTAGTGTTTTCTTGATCTTTATTAACCATTCCCATTATTTCAGGAATAACGTCATTTGAACGTCTAACAAATACTTCTCCACCGATTTTAACGCCTTTTCTTTTAATATCGTCCATATTATTTAAAGTTGCTCTCTTTACAGTAACTCCAGCTAATTCAACTGGGTCTAAAAGAGCTGTTGGTGCTACTCTTCCGCTTCTTCCAACGTTCCATTCTACATCTAAAAGAGTTGTTGTAGCTTCTTGTGCTTCGAATTTGTAAGCTATAGCCCATTTAGGGAACTTAACTGTGTACCCTAAAAGTTCACGTGTTTCCATATCATCTATAGCTAAAACTAATCCGTCTATATCGTAATTTAAATCAAATCTTATATTTTCTATATAAGATATTTCTTTTTCTATATCTTCTATAGTTTTGCATTCTTTTATATAACTATCTACAGGGAAACCTTTTTCTTTTATAAACTCAAGCATTTCTGTGTAAGTTTTAAATCCGTTTCCTTCATCATATCCTACATCATAGAAAAATGCAGAAAGGTTTCTTTTAGCTGTTTCTTTAACATTTAAGTTTCTTAAAGCACCAGCTGCTCCGTTTCTTAAGTTTTTAAGAGGAGTTTCTGATTCTTCGTTATACTTTTTTAAAGCTTCTGTTGTCATAATAGCTTCGCCGTGAACTTCAAATACGTGGTCGTAATCTACTCTAAGCGGGATAGATTTTATAGTTTTAACTTGCGCCGTAACATTTTCACCGATTTCTCCAGTTCCACGAGTAGCACCAGTTTCTAAAATCCCCTCTTCGTTATAAGTTAAGTTGATTGTAAGTCCATCAAACTTTTTAGTAGCTATATATTTAAGGTCTGGAAGGTTATGCCCTCTTTCTCTCATTTCCTTAAGGAATTTAAGGTTTCTGTTATGCCACTCTTTAATCTCTTCTATAGATTGAGCCTTATCTAAGCTCCAAAGTCTTCCTTTGTGAGTGTATTTTACAAACCCCTCCAAAACAGTATCTCCAACTCTAACTGTTGGTGAATAAGGTAAAACTAAACCTAATTCTTTTTCTAATAATTTTAATTCATCGTATTTTACGTCGTATTCTTTATCTGTAACTGTTGGATTATCTAATGTATAGTACTCATATGAATATCTATTTAACTCTTCTATAAGAGCTTCCATTCTTTTTTGTTTATCCATATTATCCATTTTCGATTCCCCTTATATTAAATTAATTCAAGTTTTGCCATTGATAACATAAGCATCTTAACACCTTGTTTATCGAAGGCTATAGTAAGCTTTTTATCATCTCCTGAAGGAGTTATTGAAACTATAGTTCCAACACCGAATTTTTCGTGCTTAACTTTTTTTCCAAGGCTTAAATTACTACTATCTAAATCTCCACCATTTGAAGGTGCACTATTAGAAGTATTTCCATAAAGACTTGAAGTATTCTTCTTAAAGCCACTTCTTAATCCGTGAGGGTTTCCATGCATAGGTTTTTCTGGTGATCCAAAGAACCCTTCTCTTGAAGCTCCGTTTGTGCTTCTTTCGTTTATATATTCTTTTAAGTCAGTTCTAATCTCATTTATAAAATCTGATTGGCTGTATGAAACTGTTCTACCAAACACCCTTCTAACTTCTGCTGATGTCATATAAAGAACTTCTTTTGCCCTTGTAATTCCAACATAACAAAGTCTTCTAGACTCTTCCATCTGCTCTTCCCTTTCGATATCACCTTTACTTGGGAATAAGCCATTTTCCATTCCTACCATAAATACATACGGGAACTCTAATCCTTTAGCACTATGGATAGTCATCATAACTACAGCATCTTCTTCCTCTTCGATTTTATCTGTGTCTTGAACTAACGATACTTTTTCTAAATACGCAGCTAATGATTTATCTTCGTCATTTCCTTTTTCAAAATCAACAGCATCTGAAACTAGTTCTTCTAAGTTTTCTATTCTAGCTTTATCTTCTATCTCTTGAGATTTTTTAAGCTCTTCTAAATATCCAGTATCTTTTAAAATAGTTTCTATAATCATAGATGGCGTCATAGTTTCTGCCATTATCATTAAGTTTTCCATAACACTTGTGAACTTTTCAATAGAACCGCAGTTTCTAGGAGTAAGAGTTGGAATAGTTCTAGCTTCTGTAAGTGCATCCCAAAGGTTTAATTCGTACATCTCTGCAAATTCTGAAACCTTATTAACAGTTGCATCACCTATACTTCTCTTTGGTACGTTTATAACTCTTTTTATACTTATATCATCTTGAGGGTTAACTAATATTTTAAGGTAAGCTAAGATATCCTTAATTTCTTTTCTATCATAGAACTTAGTTCCTCCGATTATCTTATAAGGTATACCTCTTCTTCTAAACCCTTCCTCAAATATACGTGACTGAGCATTAGTTCTGTAAAGAACTGCAAAATCGTTGTAGTTTTTATCACTTTCTCTAGCTCTTATGTTTTGAATCTCTCTACCTGCAAAGTCTCCTTCTTCTCTATCTGAATAAGCTCTATAAATCTTAACTTTGCTTCCTGGTTCTTGAACTGTTCTAAGAGCTTTTGATTTTCTTCTTGAGTTATTAACTATAACAACATTTGCTGCATCTAATATATTTCCCTTTGATCTATAGTTTTGCTCAAGCTTTATAACTTTACAGTTTGGATAGTCTTTTTCAAACTCTAATATATTAGTTATATCAGCGCCTCTCCATTGATAGATGCAGTTATGAACTACTATCCCATTTGAGATATAGTTTCTAGTTCCCTCTATATTTAAGTCATATACTTTACCTTTGTATGGAACTAATTCTACGCTTTTAACTTTTTCACTAACTATTTTTTCTCCGTCAAACCTTGCTACAAACATTCCTTCTTTTATACTACCTAAAGGCATAAAAGCAAAACTGCTATCTTCTGTAATTTTTGCTCTCTTATGAATTTCAAAAGTATCATCTGTTTCTAAAAGTCTTCTTGTAAATACTTCAGCTTCATCA
Organism: Clostridium sp. LY3-2; assembly: GCF_024705715.1. Lineage (NCBI taxonomy): Bacteria > Bacillati > Bacillota > Clostridia > Eubacteriales > Clostridiaceae > Clostridium > Clostridium sp. LY3-2. The sequence goes on along the minus strand of NZ_JAMDLQ010000023.1, from coordinate 40,085 downwards.
TAAACCGCTCTTTCAGTTTCAATTCTGAAAGTTTTTGCTTTACCATCTCTTACTTTAAAACCAGCCTTTATAAATCTTTCTTTACTTTCATCGTCTGATGTATTAAGTCCGATTCTATGACTAAAGATACCTTCACTATTAGTTTTTCCTCCAAAGAATGTTAAGTTTATTCTCTTTCTAACAGATTGCCCTCTTATAACTGCACCGTTTAAATGGTGAGGGTATTCTTTGTATAGATAGTTTTCATCCATAAGCTTTTCAGCTCTAGATATAGTATCTATATCTTCAAATAACTCTTTTATCTTTTCTTCTGGTATTTGAAGTCTTTTGCCCTTAGCTTCAAACACTAAAGTTGGAAGCCCATATTTTGCCGCAAAAAATTCTTCGTAATAACTAGCTTCACCTACGCTATCACAAACCTTAATTACCCACATCTTATCAGCTTTTTCACCATTTAGTCTTACAGCTAATCCGCTAGCTTTTCTGTTTTCTCTTCTACTTATTATTGAAGAAGTTCTTCCTATTCTATATCCAAAGCCTTTTTTATACATTAAATAAACATAGTATTTATTTTCTTCTAAATTTATTTTAGAAAAAGTAATGTGATTTGGAGTACCTTCTATAATGTTTCCACTATCAGTAGTAATTTTAATTAAGTCTCCATCATATTCTCTACTTTTAATTTCTGAGATTTCTTTTGAACTTACTTTTCCATTTCCTATAGCTGAAAGTATTTTATCTGTAGTTTTTAAATCTTCTACTTTTTTAAGTCCATCTAAAGTGTTTATAAAACTACCTTCTTTTAAACATTGGTCATCATCTCCTACAACGCAAATGTTTTTATTTCTTTCTGCTAAAAGTCTTACTAATTCGTATTGAGCACCGTTTGTATCTTGATACTCATCAACCATAATATATTTGAATTTATTTTGATAAAATTCTAAAACATCAGGGTTCTTTTTAAATAACTCTACTGTTTTTCCTATAAGGTCATCAAAATCTAAAGCATTATTTTCTTTAAGCCTCTTTTGATACATTTCGTATACATCTGCAATTTTATTTTCTCTAAAATTAGACTCGTGTTCTCTTTTAAATGCAGCTGGTGAAATCATGCTATCTTTAGCTCTTCCAACCTTACCCATAATCTCTTGAAGAGTTATATCTTTATCGTTTATTTGAAGAGCTTTCATGCATTCTTTATATAAAACCTTTTGGTCTGATGTATCGTATATTGTAAAGCTAGTTTTATATCCTAATTTATCAATATCTCTTCTAAGTATTCTTACACAAGTTGAGTGGAAAGTTGAAATCCACATATCATCAGCTTTTTCACCGACTATAGACCTAACCCTATCCCTCATCTCTTTTGCTGCTTTATTTGTAAATGTTATGGCTAATATTTTCCACGGGAAAATCCCAAGGTCTTCTATCATATGAGCCATTCTATATGTTAAAACTCTTGTCTTTCCTGAACCTGCCCCTGCAAGAATCAGTACTTGCCCATCAACAGTTGTTGCACCCTCATATTGTTCTTTATTTAATAATGATTTTAAATCCAAACCATTTCCTCCTTTCTTGATTATTAAAATATTATATCATACATATTAATTAAATAATAAAGTCTTATGATATAATTTATCTGTAAACTTGTACATATTAATTATCTTGGAGGATTTAAATGAAACTTAGAAAAATCATACCTATTTTATTTATTTTATTAAGCTTGTTTTCCTTTGTAGGATGCACAAATTCTAAAGAAAATACTGACGAAGTTTTAAAATATTCAACTCCTATTGTAGAGAATGTTTTAGAATCGGTTAACAGTTTAGATTACGATTCTTTAAAAGATAAACTATCAAAAGAAATGCTTGAAATGATGAAAGATAAAGAAAGTTTTATTTCTTTAATGATGCCTATAAAAGGCAAGATAGGTGATTATGAAGCTGGAAGTTTAAAGTTTGTTGAATCTATGAAGAAAAAGGATTATATAAGCATGCTTTACGAAGCTAATTTCTCTTCTGAAAAAGAGCCTGTTATGATTTCAGTTACTTTTAAAGATGACGATAAAGAACATAAAATCCAAGAACTTTATATAAACTCACCAAAGATACAAGAACTAGCTAAAAATAATAAAGATGCCTTAAAATAGGCATCTTTTTTTATACTGATATACTTATATTACTTAATATTCCTTTACCAATCATTTCAGAAAGCATATTGCAAACAACTTCATTATTCATAAGATTTTTTATATTAGGATCCTCTATATTATCTGAAGTGTTTAATTTTCCGTCTTCTCCTAATGAAAGGTTAGTTTTTATTCCTCTTTTTCTATCTCTTTCTAATCTCTCATCTTCTGCTTCTTTTATATAATCTAGCATAGTTTTAGAAGCATTTCTCATAAGCCTTTTTTCCTCTTCACTAAGGGGTGATTCAAACCTTTGTCCGTTAATAACTACCCAGCGTTTTTCTGTATCTTTTCCCATCTCACTCCACTGGTATTCTTTGTTGTTTGTTGAAAAGTCCATAATTTTTAATATAGTACCTGTATCAACGTACACAGTTGAGTTTATAGGAACGTGCTGATTTAGTTTTCCACTTATATTTAAAATCTTTTTCCCTTTGTTTGATATATCGATAGAATCTCCTACCTCTTCTTTTTTTAATAAAGAATCTTCGCCTTTAGGTATACTTATTCTATTTATATTATCAGTATTGTTTAATGTATTTACTTCCCCTTTGTAAATATTCTTTACTTTATCAATCATCATATTATATTCCCCCTTATATTCTAAGAATACATCTCATATAATTATCGATTTTTAATTTAATTAATTAATACTCTCTATTTGTAAAAAATTCCTCTGAAAAATCAACACAATCTCTTTGACTCATTACAAGAGTTTTTGAGTTTCCAAGCTTATATTCTTTTATCTTACCTTTTTCTTCTAAACCTTCTCCTATAAAGTAAAACATCTCTGTTCTAAAATCTATATCATCAAAAACTTTAAATTCTCTTTTTCCATCAATAATTACAGGTGCAGCGTTTTTTGACTTTTCAAAGTTCCCTGCCCTATACTCTCCTAAATGGCAAGACGTATTTCTCTCCATATCTACACCTATTAAAAGTATTTTCCCGTCTAAATCGTATACTCTACCTAAAGGTGAAGTATCAGAAAGGGAATAATCTAAACTGTGATTATCTGTTACGAAATCTTTATTTTTACCGTAAGCTGCAAAAGAAACAGTAGGGTGATAACTTCTCTTTACACCTTCAAAGTTTCTAAAACACTCAACTATTTCTCCCATCCCGAAGGTTTTAGTAGTTTTAGGGTCAAAAGCTGGTAGTTCTTCTCTAATTAATTCAAACCATTCTTTTGGAACTTCAGGGTTACTCCAAAATACAGGGTCACATAAATCTCCAGAGTGAGTTGGCATAACGATAGTTCCTTCTTCTGTAACTACATCTATAAGAGCTCTAATTACAGTATCTCCTCCACCAAGCACATACCCTATAGAACTTAGCGATGAATGAACTAAAACTGTATCACCTTTTTTAAGTCCCATATTTATAAATTCTTCTCTTAAGGATTTTCTAGTGCTTGGCACTTTAGTTTCTTTAATTATTTTTTCTATTCTTCCCATTTATATAATCTCCTGTCTTTTATTTTATGATTATATCAAAATCATCTAGAAGACTTAAAACATCAGGCATACTAAACTTTGCTTTCTTTATATTGTTTCTAACTGGATTAATCCTATAATTAAAGCTCTCCATAAAGTTTGCCTTACATAAATTAGTATTTTCAAAAATACTCTCTTCTAAACTAGATTTGTTAAAATTTGCTTCTCTCATATCTGCATTTATAAAATCAGTCCCAAACACATTACATTCTATAAATCTTATCTTTGGAACCTTTAAATCAGCAAAGCTACAGTTTTGTATTAAGCACTTTGAAAATTCAAAATCTAAAATAAATCTATCACATTTAGTAAAATCAATTCCTACAAGCTTACAGTCTTTAAAAAGTACTCCTCTTAATTTCGAATCATTAAATTTAGTTAAACTTAAATTACATTCTATAAATTCAGAGTTATCAAAAGTAGTCTCTCTAAAATCTGCTGAAGAAAAGTCGCAATTTCTAAAAATGCAATTTTCAAATACTCTATCTATAATATTTTTATTTCTTCCCTCAACCCTTTTAAACTCTTCGCCTTCATATTCAAACTCAAAGAAATTTTCTTCCATAATTTTAAACTCCCTTTCATAACATAATTTAATTATATGTATTATCTCTATATTAGTTTGATTATATAATTTTATAGGAATATAATCTACTTAAAACAAACTTATTTTTTAAGAGGGATAAATATGTTAGATTCATTAAAAAACTGTAATTTATGTATTAGAAACTGTAATGTAGATAGAACATCTAAAAAACTTGGAGTATGTAACTCTTCTGATAAAATAATGGCAGCAAGAGCAGAGCTTCACCTTTTTGAAGAACCTCCTATATCTTTTGGAAAAGGTTCTGGAACTGTGTTCTTTTCAAACTGCAATTTAAAATGTGTGTTTTGTCAAAACCACGAAATAAGTCAAGAACATAAAGGAAAAGAGATTTCTATAGAGGATTTATCAAATATATTTTTAAATCTTCAAGAAAAAGGTGCAAGTAATATAAACTTAGTTACACCAACTCATTATGTTCCTCAAATAATAGAAGCTTTAAAAATCGCAAAATCTAAAGGTTTAAATTTACCTATTCTTTATAACACAAATAGCTATGATTCTTTAGAAACTATAAAAGCTTTAGATGGGTTTATAGATATATACCTTCCCGATTTTAAGTATTTTAACGAAAAGTTTGCAATTAAATACTCAAAAGTAAAAGGTTATAAAGACAACGCTATAGAAATACTTAAAGAGATGTTTAGGCAAGTTTCTAAAAATCAATTCGATGAAGATGGAAGAATGATAAAAGGAATGATTATAAGGCATTTAATGCTTCCTGGGCTTTTATTTGATTCAAAAAAAATAATAGATACTATTTATAGCATGTTTAAAGATGATGTATATATTAGTATAATGAGCCAATACACCCCTATGTATAACGCATTTTCATATAAAGAAATTTCTAAACCTTTAAATCCTAAGGTTTACGATACCTTAATTGATTATGCTGCATCACTTGGGATTAAAAACGCTTTTATACAAGATAGTGAATCTAGTTCTACTGAATATGTACCATCATTTAACTTTCAAGGATTAGATAATTAATGTATTTTTAATTATAAATTATTAATAATAATACTGAGGTGATATTTATGACAAACGAATTTACTTTAAAACCATTACCATTTGAATACGATGCTTTAGAACCTGTAATAGATAAAGCAACAGTTACTATACACCACGACAAGCATCAACAAACTTACGTTGATAACTTAAACAACGCATTAAAAAAACATCCAGACCTTTTTAATTATAGCTTAGGTGAATTATTAAAAAATTTAGATAAGGTTCCAGATGATATAAATGCAGCAGTTATTAATAACGCTGGTGGAGTTTATAATCACGAATTCTACTGGGAAGGGCTAAAGAGTCCTTCTAAAGAAGAACCAACTGGTTCTTTAAGAATAGCTATCGAAAAAGCTTTTGGATCTTTTGAAGGGTTTAAAAAAGAATTTAAAGATGCAGGACTTACTCAATTTGGTTCAGGTTGGGCTTGGTTAATTTTAGATGAAACTAATTCACTAAAAATAATCAAAACTCCAAACCAAAACTGCCCTTTGTCTACAGATGAAGTTCCACTTTTAACTGTAGACGTTTGGGAGCATGCTTATTACTTAAAATATCAAAACAAGCGTGCAGAATACTTAGATAACTTTTTCGATATAATAAATTGGAATATAGTATCAGAAAGATTCGATCTTGCTACAAGATTATAATTAAAAATTTAGGTCTATAACACTATTTGTTCTAATGTTATAGACCTATTTTTATTTTAATACTTAATAAAGCTTTTATTTTCCCACTTTCTATTTTTCCACCTAGAGAAAACTAAAACTCCTCTAAAGCATTCATCTATAGTAAATGCAATCCACATCCCTACAAGACCTAGCCCGAGTTTTATCCCCAAGATATATCCAAGTCCTACAGCAAAAAACCACATAGAAAATATTCCAATATAAACTGGGAATTTAACATCACCTGTAGCACGCAGTGCATTTATCCCTACTATATTCATAGTTCTTCCTTGTTCTAATATAAAGTCTACAATTAGAATATAGCCTCCTAATATAACTATTTCAGGGCTGTCTGTAAGTATTTCTAATAAAGGATGACTAAATATAGCTAAAGCTCCACTTATTATTATAGTTACTATTAAAGACTTCTTTAAAGCATAGAGATAGACTTTATATGCCGTATCATTTTCTCTTTCTCCAACTAACTTCCCAACTATAATACTGCTACCTTGTCCCATAGCTACCGCAAAGATAAAGGCAAATGTAGATAAAGTTGATATATAACTTTTTGTAGCCACACTCTCTACCCCTATAGTATTTATAAATCCAGTTATAACAAGTTGAGAAAGGCTATAAGATATCTGTTCTCCAGCTGATGGTATCCCAATTTTAAATATATTTATTAAATGTAACTTTGGAAAAGGGAATAGATTTTTAAATTTAAAATCTTTTAAGATGTATTTATAACATACAACAAAAGCTATTATTAATCCTATTATCCTACTTATTGTAGTTCCAAGGGCTGCTCCGCTTACTCCAAGTGATGGGAACCCAAACTTTCCAAAAATAAATATATAATTTAAAACAACATTTATTATATTCATTATAAATGTTATCTTCATACAAACCTTAGTTAAACTGTGAGACCTTAAAATAGCAGTTAAAGTCATAAGAGTTGCTTGAACGAAAGTGAACCCTCCGACTATATCAATATATTGAGTCCCTAAAGTTACAAGTTCATCTGGGCTATTTAATAATTTTAAAAGTTCTCTTCCTCCTAAAAATAATAAAATACTTATAATTGCACCTAAAATAAAGTTAACTCCTATAGAAATCCCACTTATATTTAAAATATCTTTTTTAGAGCTTTTGGCTCCTATATTTTGAGCTAAAAGTATTGCAGTTCCTGCTGTTATAATTCCAAACATTAAATTTATTAGCCAAATAATCTGATTTGTTATCCCGACAGCTGCAACGGCTGAATCTGAATACCTTCCAAGCATTAAGGTATCCATACTTCCAAGCAGCGACATAAGAAGTGTTTCTATGAAAATTGGCCAAGTTATATCTTTTAAATTAGTAGTTATTTTTTTATCTAACAAAATTATATCCCCCTTCCCTATTTCTTCTGCTATTATAGTATTATAATGACATCTAATTATTATTTCTCGAACATTTATGCTAACCAATATAACTATATTGCTATAAGGAAGTGTTTGCTTTGAAAAATTCAAAATATGTAGATTTAAAAGAAAAGAAAACTCACGGTGACTTTGATATATTTATGGATATTTATGAGGGGGTTTCAGTTTCTGCAAAGGACAACTACCTTCACTGGCATGATGAAATGGAGATAGTCTATATACATTCTGGGACTGGGAAAATCCACGTAGATTTAAAAGAATATTACGTAAAGCCTAACGATTTAATATTTATAAGCCCAACTTCCCTGCATTATATGAGTAGTTCTAGCACAGAAGAATTAAAATACGAGGCTATAGTTTTTGATTTAAGTATGTTTTTAAGTTCTAAATTAGACTCGTCTTCTTCTATTTTTATTAAATCACTTATAAATGATAAGATATTATACCCGATAATTAATAGTGATAATTTTAAAAACTATAATTTACTTTTAGAATATATTTTAAAGATATCTTCTGAATTTAAATCTAAAGATTACTCTTATCAGCTTAAAATTAAAGGCTATTTCTTTTTATTATTTTCTATTTTATTTGAAGATAATATAATTTCAAATAATAAAAGTTCTGTTATTAATAATGAGAAGTTAGAAAAAATTAAATCTGTAATTATGTATATTAAAAATAATTACAATAATCCTATTAAAATAAAAGACTTAGCTAAAATCTCAGGCTATAGCGAATATTATTTTATAAGATTTTTCAAAAATCAAACAGGAAAAACAGCTACAAACTTTATAAATTCAATACGGATAGAAAAAGCTATAAATCTATTAAAGTCTACAAATCTTTCCATAACGGACATAGGTTTTGAGACAGGATTTTCCGATGTTTCGTATTTTATAAAGATTTTTAAATCATTTACGGGAAGTTCCCCTGCGTCTTATAGGAAATCTGTATAAAATGGGGTACTAAAGGAAAACTTTCACTTTATTTTTTGTCTAGATTGGATTAAAATTAAAGGTAAATGTATAATATAAAGACATGAACTTAGAGTTTTTTTAACTCTATCAAATAAATTACAGGAGGGGTATACTTTTATGTCAAATGAGAATATCTCATCAAACTTTATTAGAAACATAATAGTAGAAGATTTAGAAACTGGTAAGCACGATAGTATTATTACTAGATTCCCACCAGAACCTAACGGTTACCTACATATAGGTCACGCTAAATCTATATTATTAAACTTTGGACTTTCAAAAGAATTCCACGGAAGAACTAATTTAAGATTTGATGACACAAACCCATTAAAAGAAGATACTGAATATGTTAAATCTATAGAAGAGGATGTTAAATGGCTAGGTTGTAACTGGAATGAACTTCATTTTGCTTCAAACTACTTCCAAACAATGTATGAAAAAGCCCAGCTTCTTATAAAAAAAGGTTTAGCTTATGTTTGTGACTTAAGCCCTGAAGAAATGAAAGAATACAGAGGAACTCTTACTGAACCTGGTAAGAACAGTCCTTATAGAGATAGAAGTGTAGAAGAAAACTTAGACCTTCTTGAAAGAATGAAAAACGGTGAGTTTGAAGACGGTTCTAAAGTTTTAAGAGCTAAAATAGATATGTCTTCACCAAACCTTAATATGAGAGACCCTATAATCTATAGAATTTCTCATTCAGTTCACCACAACACAGGTGATAAATGGTGCATCTACCCTATGTATGACTATGCTCATCCTTTAGAAGATGCTATAGAAAACATTACTCATTCTATCTGTACTCTTGAATTCGAAGATCACAGACCTTTATATGACTGGGTAGTAAAAGAATGTGAAATGGAATCAGCACCTAGACAAATAGAGTTTGCTAGACTTAACATGACTAACACAGTTATGAGTAAGAGAAAACTTAAACAATTAGTTGATGAAGCTGTAGTTGACGGTTGGGATGACCCTAGAATGCCTACTATATCAGGCCTTAGAAGAAGAGGTTACACTCCAAACTCAATTAGAAACTTCTGCTCAGCTATAGGTGTTGCAAAGAACAACTCAACAGTTGATTCTCAAATGCTTGATTACTTCTTAAGAGAAGACCTTCAACCTAAAGCTCACGCTATAATGGGAGTAACTAATCCTATTAAAGTAGTTATAACTAACTACCCTGAAGGTCAAGTAGAGATGCTTGAAATGTCTAACCACCCAAAAGACGAAACTATGGGAAAAAGAATGGTTCCATTCTCAAGAGAAATATATATCGAGAAGGATGACTTTATGGAAAATCCTCCAAAGAAATATTTCAGACTATTCCCTGGTAACGAAGTTAGACTTAGAGGAGCTTATTTCGTAAAATGCACTTAAGTAATTAAAGATGAAAATGGTGAAATAAAAGAAATTCACTGTACTTACGACCCTGAAACTAAGAGTGGTTCAGGATTTACAGGAAGAAAAGTAAAAGGAACAATCCACTGGGTTGAAGCTAGTACTGCTATTCCTTGTGAATTTAGATTATTTGAACCTTTAATATTAGATGATGAACCTGAAAACGAAGGAAAACATTTCTTAGAGCAAATAAACCCTAATTCTTTAGAAGTTTTAGAAGGTTTTGTAGAACCTGAAGGAATCAAAGGATTAAACCCATTAGACAAAGTTCAAATGGTTAGAAACGGATTCTTCTCAGTAGATAACAAACTTACTACTTCTGACAAATTAGTTTTCAACAGAATAGTACCTTTAAAATCATCATTCAAATTATAATAAAAAAGGCTTTGAAATTTCAAAGCCTTTTTTTATATCTAAATTTCTATTCCTTTAAAGTATCTTTCAAGAGTACTAAGTCCTTCTTTTATAGGATCAAAATCTCCGTTTCTTAAGCACCAAGAGTAAACAGTTCCCCTTATTATATTAGCTATCTCGTTTGAAATAGTTAAACTACTTACATCTTTAGTTATCTTTCCTAAATCTTGTCCTTCTTCTATTGCACTTCTTAAAAGCATAGGCGATTTTCTTTCGTTTGATGTGAAATAATCATTATCACTAGTCAATTGACTTTTATAAAACTGAGTAGTTATTTTAAGTCCTTTTCTTATAGGATAACTTATCTGCTCTGAAACTATTTTTAATATCTTATCTTTATAGTCCCCTTCAAAATACCCTTCTTTTTCTAGCCTTTCAAAATGCTTATCTAACTCTTTATAAGCCTCTACTATTATAAAATCTAAAGATTTATAGTAGTAATAAAAAGTTCCAACAGCTACATTTGCTCCCTTACAAATCTTATTTATAGTAATATTTTCAAAACCTATAGTTTGCATTAGCTCCATAGCTGTATCATATATTTTTTTCTTAGTTTCTATAGCTTTAATTTGCCTGCTATTTAAATTTGTATACATTATTATTCCTCCTTAAAAGACTTCCCCTAGTCAATTAATCAATAGTATATCATAAACATGTCCTATTAAAAATAGTTGAAATTTTTGATAACTTAAAAGGGATATCAAACTAAAATAAGTTTAATATCCCTTTATTAATAAATATATTTTATAAGTTTAAGAATTTATCGAATCTTTCTCTTACTTTTTCTTCTCCCATAATTTGCATTATGATGTAAAGGTCTGGAGTGTTAGTTCTGTGAGTGATTGCAGCTCTAACTGAACCTGCAACGTCTGAAACCATTCCTTTAAACTTTTCTGGTTCGGCTTTGAATTCTTTTCTGTTTGTAGCAAATCCAAGGTCTATTGCTACTGCTTTTAATTCTTCAAACCAAGTATCTTTATCAGTGTTGAAGTTATAAGCTTTTTTGTATCCTTCTACTACTTCTTTAGCTAATGCTAAATCTACAGTTTTAGGAAGTTCTATTTCTTCAGCTTTTTCTTTATCGAATAACTCGTCAAAGTAGAAGAAAATCTTTTCTTTAACTTCATTCCATTTTCCAAAGTCTTTTCTAGGTTTAGGACCGTCTTTTTCTATATTAAATGCAGCTTTAATCATAGCTTCGTTTTCTACTACTAAATCATACATTTCTTTATCGAAATCTTTAGCCCAAGTAGTGTATTTATCATAAACCTGTTCTGCTTTCATCTTACAGATTACGTTTTTAGAAACGTCGTGTAATTTAACTATATCGAATAAAGCACCTGATTTACTCATGTGGTCAAGTTCTACTTTGAAGTCGTGGTAATCAGCATCTGGGTTTTCAGCTCTCCACTCTTCGTAGCTTGAGTTTATGATGTTTAGAAGGTATTCTATAACTGATTCAGCTGGATATCCTTCTTCTCTGTAGTAACTTACAGCACTTTCTGGATCTTTTCTTTTTGAAAGTTTTCTTTTTGAACCGTTCTCTGATTTCATTATAGTTGGAACGTGAGCGTAGTTTGGAGTTTCAAATCCTAAAACTTCGAATAATTGAAGGTGGATAGGTAATGATGATAACCACTCTTCTCCTCTTATAACGTCAGTTGTGTGCATTAAAGCATCATCTATAGCGTGTGCAAAATGGTAAGTTGGAAGTCCGTCTGATTTAATTATAACTATATCTTGAACGTTCTCTGGGAAAGATATATCTCCTTTTATTAAATCGTGGAATTCTACTCTGTTTTCTTCTTTTCCAGGAGATTTTAATCTTAAGATATATTCTTCTCCGTCTTCGATTCTCTTTATAGCTTCTTCTACTGGAAGATTTCTATAAACAGCATACTCTCCGTAGTATCCTGGAGTTATTTTTTCTGCCATTTGCTTTTCTCTTATATCGTTTAATTCTTCTGGAGTACAGAAGCAAGGGTACGCTAAACCTCTTTTTACTAAGTCTTTTGCAAATGCGTGATAAATTTCTTTTCTTTTACTTTGTCTGTATGGACCGTAGTTACCTTTAGAAGTTTCTTCTCCAGTTTGACCTTCGTCAAATTCCATACCAAAGTTATGCATAGTTTCTATAGTATCTTGGATTGCTCCTTCAACTTCTCTTTTTTGGTCTGTATCTTCTATTCTTAAGTAAAAGATTCCTTCACTTTGGTGAGCTAATCTTTCGTTTATAAGAGCAGCATATACTCCTCCTATATGTTGGAATCCTGTAGGACTTGGAGCATATCTTACTACGTGTGCTCCTTCTTTAATGTCTCTCTTTGGATACATTTCTAAATAATCGTTTGGTGTTTTTAATTCATCTTTAAAGATTAAATTAGCTAATTGTTCTCTACTCATCTTATCTCCCTCTTTCTATAAAAGTTTATAAAAAAAAGCCTATCATCCAAAAAATAGGACGAAAAGCTACACTTTACGCGGTACCACCTAATTTAGTTAGCTTAAGCTAACTCTCTTAAGACCTCTTTAAGGTGAGGTAAATCCCAAAACTTACTACGAAATTATCTTTCAGTTTTATGCTCCTAAGCTTCCTTCTATGCTTTCAAATATTAGGCTCTAACCATCCCTAACTCGCTTTTAAATGAAGTTACATATACTCTTCTTAATCAATGCAAAATTTATTCTTTTAACTCATATAATTATACATATATTATAAGTAGTTGTAAATATATTATACTTCTTCTTTATTTTTTATCGTAATTTGTCGATTTAATATCTGCAAGGTAATTCTCGTATTAATATTTTTTTGCAAGATAACTTTCATTGAAAATTTATCAATATTATCTCACTTTTTTACAAATTTAACAAAAGACGTTTAATGTAAACTTTTTCTTTTGCGCAAAACAAAAACGTAACCCTTGGGGCCGGGTTACGTTCAATCAATAAGCAATAAATAAAAAGGGGGCTATATATCCTTTTATTTATCCTTGCAACAAATATTATATGTTAATCACTAATTAAATGCAAGTATTTTTGTAAAATATATTCAACTTTTGGTAAATTATGAATGTTTTTCTTGCATTATTAAAGAACTTTCGTTAAAAGCTCTTTAAATGAGTTATTTCCTCGTCTGTAAGCTCTCTATATTCGCCTTCTTCTAGCTCAGGATCAAGCTTTAAACCGCCAAATTCGATTCTTTGTAAGTATGTGACAGACTTGCCTACAGCCTCAAACATCCTTTTAACTTGGTGGAACTTTCCTTCGTGTATAGTTATGTGAATTTCTGAACCTTCATCTGAAGAATTTAGAACTTCAAGTTTCGCTTCCTTGCAAAGATAACCATCATCTAAAGTTATACCATTTTTAAACTTTTCAATATCTGATTCTGTTACTTTTTTATCTATTTTTGCAAAGTAAACTTTGTCTACTCCCCATTTTGGTGATATAAGTCTGTGATTTAACTCACCGTCATTTGTTAAAAATAAAAGCCCTACAGTATCTTTATCTAATCTCCCTACTGGGAATGGATCAAATGCTTGGTGGTCAACGTATAATAAATCAATTACAGTTTCGTCTCTACTATCGTGAGTTGCTGAAACCACTCCATCTGGTTTATTCATCATAAGATAAATATGCTTTCTATAAAATAATTCTTCCCCATTAATTTTTATAACTGAATTTTCAGGATCTATTTTCATTTTGTTGTCTTTAACTATCTCTCCATCAACTTCTACTAACTTTTTCTTTACAAGATCTTTAACTTCTTTTCTACTTCCGTATCCTAAGTTAGAAATAATTTTATCTAATCTTTCCAATAGAAACACCTCATACTTTCTAAATCTCTTATCTATTCTATTACTTATTGTTATTATGGTCAAATAAAAGTACCTTTACTTAATTTTATACTTTTCTATAATCAAAAAAAATGTTGGATTTAAATCCAACATCTTTTTATTAAATACTTTTAGTACCAAAATCTCTATAGTATCCCATAACCTTTGGGACATAATTTCTAGTTTCACTTGGCATTTTATAAAGGTCACTCGTTGAACTTACGCCTCTTCTTTGCATTGTTCCAGAACCTGCGTTATATGCCATAAGTGCCATCTCTTTACTTCCGTTATATTGCTTTATTTTTTGGCTTATATATTTAACTCCGCCTTTTATATTATCATCTATATCGTAAGGATTTTTAACCCCTAAATAACTTGCAGTTTCAGGCATAAGTTGCATAAGCCCCATAGCACCAACTGGTGAAGTATCTTTAGGATTAAAATTTGATTCAGCTTTAATTATTCCAAGTACAAAGTTTGGGTCCACCCCATATTGTTTTGAATATTTATTTACTGATGCATAGATTTGTTTCATTTTAGCATCCTCTGTAACTGGATTTACTTCTTTAATATTACTTAGTTCTTGCCCTTTAATATTATTACTAGAACTCGCACTTAGCTTTTCACTTGCATATTGGTTTTTATAATCAGCTTGACCAATTAACATATCCATAGCTTGTAAGTTTTGTCCAGGGATACTGCTCATTATATTATCACTTAACTTTTGTGAATCTTCGTTTTGAGATACAGCCTTTAAAAGTGATTGGTAAAGAACGTCAAATTGCATTCCGTCTCCAGCTGCACTTTTTAAAACTTTACTCATAAGGCCCATCTTAACCATCATATCAGTACTGATTTTGTTTAATTCCATTCTAATCCTCCTAAGTTAACTTTAAACTTCAAATTCTATTTCTGAGTAATCCTCATAATTTACTCTCTTGTAATAACTCTTAGAAAGTACAATCATTCTATAATATCCCTTTGAAAAAGGCATAAATGTATAATATTTTTTCTTACTATAGCTTTGCGCTTTTATCCAATTCCCTTTTTCCATAATATAAAACTCGTAGCAAACATCTTTTCCGCCATTACTACTTACTTTAAAAGTTACTTCTTTTCCTATTTCAATAACCTTTTTATCTATACTAATTTTAGTATCAGTTACAGGTGTTGCTTCGTGAACATAAAAACTTAATTCTTTTCTAGAATCAAATTCCTCTTGGCATCTTATATGTTTTGAAAAAACTTCAAAAGTATATTTTCCTGAAACCTTTGGAACAAACTTTAACTTTTTATTAGTTATGTAGCCTGTTTCTTCGACTACATGTCCATTTATCTTAGTTATATAATTTATTAAAACATTTTTAGTTTGCTTTACTATAGCTTCTATTTCTATAGGGTCTCCTATTAAATAAATGCTTTTATGAGGGAATAATATGTGTTCAATCTTTGCAGGTAAATAATCACGAGCTTTTACAAAATAACTCATACTCGCATCATAAGACTCTTTAGAATATTTATCTTTAACTTCTACCCTAACTTCGTAATCTCCCTTTTCTTTTGGAGTGAAGTTTATCCAATTCGCTTCATTAAAATCTATTCTTTCAAGTTCAACACCATTATTTAATATAGTAAATGAATAAGATAGATAAGTTCCGCCTTCTGCAATTATCTTAACATTAACAGGTTTTCCAATTAAAACTTCTCCCTTTTGATCGCCTATAACATCAACTATCCTAACTGGTTTAGCTGCCTTTTTATCTATATCAAAAAGTATAGTTTTCTTTACTTCAAAATCTCCATTAAAAGAAGCATCCTTAGCATAAACAGTTATCCTGTATTCACCTTCTTTTGAAGTTTCCCAAGTAAATTCTGAGTTTCTAGTATAACAAGAATCATCTGAAATAGGTCCATCTACTATATATCTATATACTAATTCTCGACCACCTTCTGCATTAACTTTAAAATTAATTTTACTTCCTGATACTTGTGGTGATTTTAAATCTGCTGAAAAGCTTCTGATTTTGATAGGTTCATATAAAGATACATCATAAACCATAAGGGCTCTATCATCAAATTCTTTATTTGAAAAGATATCTCTCATATAACAAAGAAGTTTATATCGTCCTTCTGTTGTTTCTGAAAAACTTACTACTCTTCTTGAAGAGAAATCTTGAACTACTGTGCTTCTTCCATCTTCATCAATTTTAATAAATTTAAAAAGAAGTGGTCTAGTCTCATCAAGATTTGCAAAAACCTTAAAAACTAACTCTTCATTTACTAATAATGATTCAGTTAGGCATTTAAAATCTGTTATTTCACCTTTATTTTTTTCTTTTATATTAAACTTTAGAGTTTTAAAGTCATCTACATTTTTAGCTGAATCTATTTTCTTACATTCAACTAAAACTTCTTCTTCCCCATTACCGTGTGCTGAATATGAAATAGTATCTTCTCCAGAATAATCACGTACAACTTCCCACTCGTCATTGATTTTTTTAGAAAATCTAAAAAGTACTTCTTTTTCATCAGTAATTACTTTTATATTTATTTTTTCGCCTTCAATAAATTCTTTTTTCTCTACAATTATATCTTTAATCAATTTACATTCCTCTTCCTTGGCAAATATTTCAAACTCTTCTTTTGCTAATAAATCAAACGGCTTATTTGAATTTCTCTTCTTACCTTGAACCATAATCATATATTCTCCTGGCTCTTCTGGCACCCAAAGCCCTTGTCCACTTTCGTTAAATTCTTTTATAGTGCTCCAAAGACCTAAATTTCCTATAAGAACTTTATAATCAATTATATCATCACAATCTATATCTACTTTTATATTACTACCTACTGACTGCGGACTTCTTTTATTAAGCAAAATATTCATTTTCTAAAAAATCCCCCTTTTAAATAGATCCTCTAAATTCTATTTTAAATTATACCATTTTTTGTAAATATTTTAAAGGTAGATTATTCTATTATTATACAATATTTCTTTTATGTAATTATTATTATAAATTTAATTTTGAATTTTTTATAATAAAAAAAGCTAATATTATATGTAAAAACATAAATACTAACTTTCTAAATTCTTTTCTATTGAAACTCTTAAGTTTTTAATTAGTCTATTTTCATCTTCTATACTTCTTTTTTTAGGACCTTTAGTTCTTACACCTGCTTTTCTAAGCTTAGAATGTATATGTCTTTGTGAAAGCATAGAGTCTATATTATCCTCTGAATAAATATATCCTTTAGGACTTAAAACCTTTGCCCCTTTAGGTAAACATATAGCCGCAACTCCGTAGTCTTGAGTTATAACTATATCTTTGTTTTTAACATTATTCATTATAAACATATCTGCACTTTGAAAACCTGAATCTACAACTATTACTTTTGCGTAATCACTTCTTATGTAGTGGTTTATATCACAATAGATTTCTACTTCTATAGAATACTCTTTTCCTAATGATTCAATTTTGGAGATGCTAGGACAAGCATCTCCATCAATTAAAATTTTCATAAATCCTAAGATTATAATCTCTTTTCTAATTCAGCTTTTATATCTTCATAACCTGGTTTTCCAAGTAAAGCAAACATGTTTTTCTTGTAAGCTTCAACTCCTGGTTGGTTAAATGGATTTACTCCTAAAAGATATCCGCTAATTCCGCAAGCTTTTTCGAAGAAGTATACTATTTGAGTAGTAAGGAGTTAATTCTGGTACGTTAAGAACCATGTTTGGTACTCCTCCATCGTTGTGTGCAAGTAAAGTTCCTTGGAAAGCTTTTTGGTTTACGAAGTTCATGTCTTTTCCAGCTAAGAAGTTTAATCCGTCTAAATCATCTTCTGTAGCTTCGATAGTCACTGATTCTTCAGGGCTTTCTACGTTTATAACAGTTTCGAAAAGATCTCTTCTTCCTTCTTGGATGTATTGTCCCATTGAGTGTAAGTCTGTTGAGAAGTCAACAGCTGCTGGGAATATACCTTTGTTATCTTTTCCTTCTGATTCTCCGTATAATTGTTTCCACCATTCATTTAAATAGTGTAATGATGGTTCGTAGTTAACTAATAACTCAATAGTTTTTCCTTTATTGTAAAGAGCATTTCTTACAGCTGCATATCTGTAGCATGCATTTTCTTTTAATGAAGGGTTACTAAACTCTTCTCTAGCATCAGCTGCACCTTGCATCATTTCATCTATATTAATTCCAGCTACTGCAATTGGAAGTAATCCAACTGGTGTTAATACTGAGAATCTTCCACCAACATCATCTGGGATTACGAAAGTTTCGTATCCTTCAGCGTCTGCTAAAGTTTTAAGAGCTCCTTTAGCTTTGTCTGTTGTAGCAAAAATTCTGTTTTTAGCTTCTTCTTTACCATATTTCTTTTCTAATAGGTCTTTGAAGATTCTAAATGCTATTGCAGGTTCAGTTGTAGTTCCTGATTTTGATATTACGTTAACTGCAATATCTTTTCCTTCTACAGCTTTTAGTAATTGAGCCATATATGTTGAACTTATGTTGTTTCCTACGTAGAAGATTTGTGGAGTTTTTCTATCTTCTTTGTTTAATACGTTGTAGAAATTGTTAGTTAACATTTCTATAGCTGCTCTAGCTCCTAGGTATGATCCACCTATTCCGATAACTATTAAAACATCAGCGTTTTCTTGAATCTTTTTAGCTGCGCCTTTGATTCTTGCAAACTCTTCTTTGTCGTAATCTACAGGTAGGTCGATCCATCCTAAGAAATCACTTCCTGCTCCTGTTTTTTCGTGTAACTTTTTGTGTGATGATTCAACTAAGTCGCTCATATATTCTATTTCTTCCATTTGAAGATATGGAGCTACTTTAGATAAATCTAATGATAGTCTTTTAGTCATAATAGTTGCCTCCCTAAAAATATTAATCTACATAAATGTATATTATGCTTTATGTAGTATATTTATAACTTGAAATTAATATAAATAACGTTTTAATCTATTACCTTTACATTGTACAATAAATATCAAATTTGTTAAACATATTTTAATTATAGCTATAAACTGTTTACCATTTCTTAAAATTTTAATCAATTTGAAAATTAAACTGGTAACGTTTACTAATTTTCTTTTTCTTAATATATAGTCAATATAATATCTATATTTTTAAAATAAAATATAACTGACTTTATTTTAAATAAAAGGGAAGATGGGATAAAATTAAAGAAAAATATAACTTAGCTATCTATTGCGGAGATAATTTAGGGGACTTCCCAAACGGATATGATAAACAATCAAATGAAAAGAGAAATGAAATAGTTTCTAAAGAAAAAGATAACTTTGGAACTAAGTATATAGTACTTCCTAATTCAGCATACGGAGATTTTGAAGGTGCTATTTATAGTTATGATTACTCAAAATCACCTTCTGAAAAGTTAAAAGATAGATTAAGCGTTATAAAATCATTTGAATAAGATAAAGCTTCCTAATAATTTTTAGGAAGCTTTTTAATATATTTACTTAAAGCTTATCTAAATTACAAATTATCTTAAATTTAGATTTTTATATAATTATAATTCTATTTGAACAATTAAAAATAAATTAGATATATGGTATAATTTAACTAAATTTAATATAAAAAGGAGTAATCATGAGTAAAAAGAAAATTATTATACCAATAGCAATTATTTTAATTATTTGCCTTTCTTTAGGCACTTATCTTTTCTTAAATAAAAATTCAAGTAAAAATGAAATTAAAAAATTAAGTTCTCTTATGGACAAGCCTTACGAAATAATCAATTTAAATACAACAGATGGAACTACAACACTTAATATAAAAGCTGATTTAGATAAACATAATTCTATAATTTTAGCTAAGAGAATAAATAACGAATTAGAAAGCAAAAAAGTAAAGATTTCTTATTATAAAGATAACCCTTCAGCTGATTCAAATGGCTTTTATACTGAAGGAATGACTAACGAATTAGAAATAAATAAAGATCATAGAAAGCTTTATTTTAATGAATTTAAAGAAGATAAATTAGACGACTCTTTTAAAAATTTATCTTTAAAAGATATAGAATATAAAAACGTAACAAATACAGGAGATATCTCAGAAGTTTCAGTCTCTTCAAAGGATTTAAACGAAAATAATCTTAATGAAGAGCTACATCTATTAAGTAAGATAATAAAAGATGAAAATCCAAAAGTTAAAAACGTAATACTTACTGCAAACCTAGAAAACCTTACTTACGGTATAGCTTCAAGTAACCCTAATATAGTTAGAATCTCAGAAACTATAGAATATTAAAATTGGAGGTTAATTATGAATACAAAAAAATTAATACTGTCTTCTTTAGTTTGTTTTTCTTTTATTATAGGAATGGTAACTATCCCTGCAAACGCTACTCCTAATGAGGAAGATTCAGATTATATTTCACTTTCAAAACTTACAACTTCAAAAGAAGGAACTATAACAAACCCTTCTAAAGATACTGTAGAATATAAGTTTTCAGATAACATAATAAAAATTGATTTTACATCACCTTTTATAAATATAAATGATAAAATAATTCCATTAGAAACGGAAGAAATAAACGGTTTAAAACTGCCTAGTTTCAAAGCGAAATTTAAAAGAAACGAAGAAAATCAAATCATAATTAAATCTTCTTTAATAAAGGATACTTTAAATATAGAGTTAAACAATGCAGAAAAAAAGGAAAATGAAGAAGAAACAGAAAATACAAATGATTTAACTAACCAAGCTCCAGAAGAAAATACTAACCAAAACGTAACTACAAATACTAGACCAAACCAAAACAATAGCACTACTCAAACTAGACCTAATAATAGGCCTAATCGCCCTAGCGGAAATACAGGGTCTAATACTAATAATAATGGCAATAACTCAAATAACAAACCAACTAAACCTGTAAAACCACCTGTAACAGATGATAATAATGAATCTAACGATAATAACTCTAATGGCAATGATAATAGTAATAATAACGATAATTCAAACGAGGATAATAATACCTCTAAACCTGATACTGGTGGAGATAACAATTCAAACGGAAGTAATTCAGGCTCTTCAAACACATCTCCAGAGCAAGAAACTCAAACCCAAGATAATTCTAATTAAGGATAACAAAAAGAGCAAAGTTTTAATTCTTTGCTTTTTTTATATTTTCCTACTCCTATTTCAATCAATGAATCGATAAAATTCCCTGTCCTCCAATATATAGTTGGTTCTTCTGAAATATTTTCTACTTCAAACTCTATATTTATTGGAACATATATATCAAATTTAATACTTTCTTTTTTAACTATTTCTTTATGGATTACTTTTAGCATACTATAAAAACTCCTCCCATTTATTTATGGTTTATAAACAGCATGTTTTATTGCTTGCAATAATCCCGCTTCTCTTCGTTTACTAAAAATCAATTCCCAATTTCCTCCATTCATAATTTTATAATTTTTACTGCATTGTTTAATTGCATATAAAATTTAATTTTCAAATTCTAAAAGTAAAATTTAACTATTTATAGGTATCTTTAGGAAATTTTAAATATATTCAACCATATGCTTTATTCTACTTGTGTGATTCCTATAATTTTAACCTATAATAAAAAAGTAATGAATCAGATTCCTTAAATTTTAACTGATTCATTACTTAATACTTTCATTAAATTATTTATATATATTTAATTTGTATAAATACTTATATGTAAAAATACTTACAAATATTTTACTCATTTTAATAAATATCTATCCTTTGACAATAAAAACTTATATATTCACCTTCTAAAATATCTATAGGAATAGTACCATCTTCTAGTTGTAGTACTATTTCACCTACCTTAGCTAAATTATTTTTTTTAGCTATTAGTTTAGCAATTATATTATAAGATAACTCTTCTTTTTGCTTTTCTATATAGAATTTTTCATTATCGGATTTAATTACATTTCTATTATTAAAACAATACACAGGCTCTGTTATTACCTGATTTACAGCTAGATTACATGGCTGAGAAAAACATATCAACTCATTAACCCCATCTGTAATTGAAACTTCTGCTTCTAATGCACTTTCTGAAATCATATTTATATTTTTTATTTTAAGCATATTATCCTCCTTATTATTTAATAATTCCTAAACTTAGAGCTTTATTTAATAATTTTAATACAGTCCTAATATGAAATGTTGTAATAATTTTCAATTGATCTATCGATTCCCACAAATACATATTTATCACTACTAATATCAGCTAATAACTTAATAAATCTATTTAACCAAGAATTATATTTCCATTTTATAACCTTACCAATATAATTATTACCTTTAGTCACGTGACCTTTATGCCTACAAATAATTACCAATATTTACTATCAAATAATAATTTTTTAAGTTTACTAACAATTCCTATTTCTTTATAATTTAAATTATATTTTCTATTAATAGAATCAGTGATTACATACTAAATAAACTATGCTATATTCCGCCTTCATATTCTCTACAACCTTTAGATAAATAATATTTATACTTTTCAATTTGTATAATATCAATTTTATTCAATATTCATATAATTATTTAATTATTGAAAATACTGTTTACCCATACACGTATTTTTCTCTTGTTTGATTATATACACCATGTGTACTACATAATATTTCATACACATCTTGAGCATAATATCTTATATATCATTATTTAAATGAATTTTCATACATTTTCCCATCTGAATAATAAACTAGAGGAACAACAATTACAGCTTTATGACAACTATCTAACCCTCAGTAACAACCAGATAGTAAAATATAAACATTTATAACAATAAATTTATTTCTTTTAATATTATTAGCATTTAATTTTTTTAAATAAATCTATATCCAAAAGATAACTTTATTTAAACAATATACATTAATTATTTTTTATAAAAGATCACTCCAAAAAGGAATATAATTTAATTTTTCATAATCTATATCACTTTGATTTTTATATCCAAATTCTATTTTTAAATATGAACTTAGATTTTCGCCATAACAAATTATATCAGTATCATGTATTGAAAATATTGGCGTATCTATCCTATTAACTTGTGGCATATATCTATGAGCATATATGGGTATTAATTTAGGAGCTTTTTTTAATAAATTTCTAATAATTTCGACTTTTTCTAATTCATTATTAGGCTCTTCCCCCCACTTTTCACACCAATATACTTCATTCGCTAATTCATATATATCTTTTATTGGTCTTTTTATAACTTCCTTTATAAACTTTATATTTTCATAATTAAAATTTCTCCAATTATAAAATCCTTTTGATATAGGTAATGCTATTTTATATAACTCTTTTAATTCTTTAGGAAATTCAATATTAAAAACTTCTTCTATTCTTTTAATCTCATCATTTGATAATCCAATTTCAAATTCTACTCCTTTGCTTTCCAATTTATTAATTACCTGTTTATACATTTAAATTTCACCTGCTCTGTTCTCACATCTATAATTACCTTTATCGATATTATACTTTATATTAATTCCACTTTATTATTATATTTGTAGTTACTTTTATATTTATAAATTTAAAAGATATCATTAATTAAGCTTTCTAATCAATGATATCTTTATTTTATAATCTAAAATTATTTCATATATTAAGTTTCGCTTTAATTTCTTCAAATGGGAACTTACTGCCTGGACATTCTGTGTTTTTAACATCTTTATGTCTTTTAATTTCTTTTATATTATATTTATCTATTAAGTAATTAGATAAATCAATCAAGCTTTGAATTTGCTTTTCTGTAGGTTTTTGATTATTAAAATTCCCTTCTAAAGCTATACCAAATGCTTTTGAGTTATAACCTGGAGCATGTGATCCAACTGCATTTTCAGGTCTTCCCCTATATATAGTACCATCCTTTCTTATATAAAAATGATATCCTATTCCAGCCCACCCTCTATCTAAATGCAGCTGATGTATTTTTTCAGGTGTAATATTATCGTCTGCTATATGATGATATATTATAGTAGTCGGTTTTAAAGTATACGTTAAAGGTTTTGCCCACTTATAATTAACTTCATTTATTTTAGGTACTTTTTTAGCTTCAGATCTATTTCTTTTGAATCTTTTTAATCCTTTTAATATATTTCTCATATCTACCCTTAAATTTATTATTATAATTAAAATATACGATAATAATATAATTTTGTTACATATACACACTAAATATCTATATCTTGAATTATCTAATAGTTATTTTTTTATATAAAAAAAGGTTGTAGTTTAAACTACAACCTATAACAATCTAAAATTATCTTCTATTTTGTTCTTTCTTAGCTCTTCTACAAGATACACATCTTGTTGGCTCATTTTCAAATCCTTTTTCTTTGTAGAATTCTTGTTCTCCTACTGAAAATATGAATTCACTTCCGCAATCTCTGCATTTTAATGTTTTATCTGACATAAACATTCCTCCTAAAATTAAAGATTCTAAATTGATATATAATCTCTAATTTTGAGAACTATTTACCTAAATGAAACTTTTTTTGTTAGCTATTCGCTACTAATTTAGTATAACATATTATTTAATTACTTACAAGCTTTTTTATTTTTTTAAATATTTTAAAATTAATACATTTTTTTCTATATAGAATTAACACTTCTAATAAATTGTACTATTTAAAAAGTATATCTTACTTTTTCTTAGTTAAAAATACTATTCCTAATCCTGTTGTTATTGTTCCAAGTAGTACCATTAATGATGAATATCCTGTTTTAGGTAGCTTATTATTATTATTATTTATATAATCATTATCTTTTACTACAATACTCACTTCTTTAATAGTTTTAACTCCTTTAGAATCACTAACTTCATAAACAATTTTATATTTTCCCGCCTTACTTGTATCTACCGTATTTTCTATAACTTTTATATTTTTAGTTATATCCCCATCTTCTCTATCAAAAGCTGTAACTCCATCTATTTCATTAAATTTATCACCTAACTTTAACACTTTATCCTTTGCATATATTATAGGTGCATTATTTATTTGAACTACTTTTAGTATTACTTTAACTATTCTTTTAACTGTAGTTTTATTACCGTCTGAGTCTATTACTTCGTATGTTATTTCATAGCTTCCTGGCTTTTTAGTATTAACTTCCCCACTTACTTTTATATCTTTTGTTAAATCTCCATCCTCGGTATCTTTTGCTGTTACTCCAGCCATAGGATCGAATTCATTTCCTTGTGTTATATTGCAATTATTTGCACCGTTTATTATTGGCTTACTATAACTAATTACTTCTACTGGCACCAATGCTCTTGCTTTCATATTATCTACACTAGATTGAGTAGTTTTAATAAAAATATTTGTTTTACCCTTAACTTTTGCTATACCATCTACAAATAAACTATTATAATCCGATTTTTCATCTACACCAACCTCGAAAGTATGACCTTTAAACAATTCCTTCCCTGAATCAAGCCCTAAGTTTTTTATATCAATTTCTATATTTCTTACATCTGTTCCTATAGGTACTTTTATTTCGTCTCCTTTATATATTATATAATTAAAATATACGATAATAATATAATTTTGTTACATATGCAATACACTTAATATTTTAGAACTTATGATTTATTTTTATAATAGATTATATTTTGTTATAATGATTATATCTTTAAACTTAAGGAGTGATATAATGCCTGCAGATAGAACTAATAAAGTTAGCTGTCATAGTTATAGATGTGAAATTGAAGTCACGCTAGAAGTAATAGGTGGTAAATGGAAGTCACTTATAATTTGGACACTTGGCCTACATGATGTTATTAGATTTAACGAATTTAAAAACATAATACCAGAAATAAGCCAAAAAATGCTGACTCAACAATTAAGAGATTTAGAAAAAAATAAATTAGTTAATAGAAAAATATATAACCAAGTTCCTCCTATGGTAGAGTACTCACTTACTGATATGGGAAAAAAACTACTTCCTATTTTAAAAGAAATGGATTTATGGGGGAAAGAATTTGTAACTATGTTTTAATTTAAACTAAAAGGATTTATAAACATTTCAATATTTATAAATCCTTTAATCTTATACTTAAACTTTTCAAAAACTATATACATAATTTAAATTGTTTTTTATTAACAATATACTGATGTATATTTTCAGCAATAATTTTACTATTATTAACTGCTTCAACTACAGTTTTCGCCCCACTTACTATATCGCCTGCTGCGAATACCCCAGCTATTGATGATTGTCCATTTTCATCAGTTTTAATTAATCCAAACTCATTAAACTCTAATCTTTTTTGATTATACTTTTTAGCTTGTTGACTTATAGCAATTATTACTGAATCTAATCTATTTAATTTTTCTGAACCATCAATACTAACTATTTTTGAGTCATGGTCTTTTATCTTTTTAGTACTTATAGTAACTAGCCCTTCATCAACTATTTCCACTGGTGATTCAAAAACCTTGAAGTTCACCCCCTCTTCTCTAGCCGAATTTATTTCTTCTAGAGCTGCCGTCATATCGCTAAAATCTCTTCTATAATAAATAGTAGTATTAGCACCTGTTCTTCTTATAGTCCTAGCTGCATCCATCGCAACATTACCTGCGCCTATAACACCTACATTTTTTCCTAAATTAAATGATTTTGGTTCTTTTAAATAATCTATAGCATAATGAACATTGTATCTAGTTTCGCCTTTTATTTTTATCGATTTAGCTTCTTCTAAACCTATTCCAAGGAAAATCGCCTCGTATCCGTCTCTAAATAAATCTTCTATTTCAATACTCTCTAAAATAGACACGTTAGTTCTTATTTTAACGCCTAATTCAGTTAATTTACCTTCTATTAAGTTTATAATTTCTTTATCTAATCTAAAGTTTGGTATACCATATCTAAGAACTCCTCCTATTTGTTGATTTTTCTCAAATATAGTTATGTTATATCCCTTTAATGCTAATTTAAATGCTAGGCTTATACCTGCTGGGCCTCCACCTATTATTGCAATTTTTTCATTTAACCTTTTATTAACTCTTAATGCAATATTCTCAAGATACATTTTTGATATGTAGTTTTCTATATCATAAAACCTCACCGGTTCTCCATTTATTCCTCTTATACAATTTCCGTAACATTGTCTTTCATGAGGACATACAATCGAACAAACAAGTGAAAGTGGATTGTTACAAAATAAAATTTCACCTGCTTCTCTTATTTTCCCATCATTAAATAAATTAATTATTTCTGGTATAGGTGTGTTTATTGGACAATTATTACTACATTTTGCATTTCTACATCTTAAGCATCTATTTGATTCTAACTGCAATTTTTCTAATCTTTCCATTCTTTTTACCTCCTTTAGAAAAAAAGAAGATTATCCTAAAATAATCTCCTCTTAATCACAATACTTTAAATTTATTTAAAGTGAACTTTAAAAATTAACATCTTCTCCATAATAAACAGCTTCGAATAAATTCTTCATTTCTTCTACTGATATTTCTCTTGGGTTAGTACCAGTACAAGGGTCTGCAACTGAAGTTTCAGATATTGAATCTAAATTTTCTCTAAACATTTCTTCTGAAATACCAAACTCTTTCAATGAATTAACCATTCCCATTTTAGTTCTTAATTCTTTAACTAATTTAATTAATGATTCTACTAATTCATCCTCTGTATCTCCCTCTAATCCTAATCTTCTAGCAATATCTGCATACGAATCTTTTGCAGTTTTAGCATTAAATTGAATAGCCGCAGGTAAATATATAGCATTAGCTAATCCATGAGGAACATTAAATATTTTTCCTGTTTTATGAGCCATTGAATGAACTATTCCTAATATAGCATTTGAAAATGCCATTCCAGCTAAGTTTTGTGCTATATGCATATCTTTTCTAGCTCGATTTTGTCCTTCAAATGAATTATATAAATTAGATACGATCATTTCTATTGATTTCATTGCTAAAGCATCTGTTATAGGATTTCTAGCATTTGAAACATAAGCTTCTATAGCATGCGTTAAAGCATCCATACCAGTATTTGCAACTAAATCTTTAGGCATAGTTTGTACTAAATTAGTATCAACTATAGCTATATCTGGCGTTATATTATAGTCTGCAATTGGATATTTAACTCCTGTTTCATTGTCAGTTATTACTGAGAATGCAGTAACTTCTGTAGCAGTACCACTTGTAGTAGGTATAGCTATGAATTTAGCTTTTTGTCTTAGTTCTGGTAAGTTAAATGGCTTAGCAGCCTCTTCAAAAGTAAACTCTGGATACTCATAAAAAATCCACATAGCTTTGGCAGCATCTATAGGGGAACCTCCTCCGATACCTACTATTAAATCTGGCTTAAATTCATTCATCATTTCAACACCTTTTCTTACTGTTGCAACTGATGGATCATTCTCAACTCCACAAAAAACTATTGTTTCAATATTTGCTGCCTTTAAATTTTCTCTCACTTTAGGAACTGTTCCGTCCTTTATTAATCTTTCTGAACCAATAACTATCATAGCCTTTGATCCTTTAGCATTTTTTAAATAATCTACTGCGTCTTCTCCAAAATATAAGTCTCTTGGTATTGTAAATCTTTGCATGTAAATACACCTCTTTATATATTAAAATTTATTTTTAAAATTTTTTGCCTATTCCCTAAGCACAAACTTAGTATAAGACAGGGTTTTAACAAAAAAAAGAAGGCACTTTTTGGTTAGGCAGTTACTAAAAGGTGTGCTTTGACATCTTTTCTAGTCTAGATTTTTAAAATTTTTTTATTTAATTTCTAATAGCCAAAATAGTTTTATTAATTTTAATTATAGCTATTACTCCACTTTTCAATAGTTTTGGTGAGCAATTTGGTGGTGAACTATATAAAAATAAGCCTATTTTATAGGTTATCGATTAAAATAAACTCTATAAAACAGGCTTTATTATTTCTAATTACTTATATATCTTATTCCCACTCAATAGTTGCTGGTGGCTTAGAAGTTATATCATAAACAATTCTGTTTACTCCTTTAACTTCATTTACAATTCTTCTACTTACTAAATCTAATAACTCGTAAGGGATTCTAGCCCACTCTGAAGTCATAGCATCACTTGAAGTAACAGCTCGTAAAGCTATTGTGTGACAGTAAGTTCTTTCATCTCCCATAACTCCAACTGATTTTATGTTTGGAAGACAAGCAAAGTATTGCCATATAGTTTCATCTAAGTTAGCGTTTGCTATTTCTTCTCTGAAGATTGCATCTGCTTCTCTTACGATTTCAAGCTTTTCTTCAGTTATGTCTCCTAGAACTCTTATTGCAAGTCCTGGACCTGGGAAAGGCTGTCTCCATACTAATTTGTGAGGGATTCCAAGCTCTTCACCTACAGCTCTAACCTCATCTTTAAATAATTCTCTTAAAGGCTCTATTAAATCGAATTCCATATCTTCTGGAAGACCACCTACGTTGTGGTGAGATTTTATAACAGCTGAAGTTTCAGTTCCACTTTCAACTATATCAGGGTAAATAGTTCCTTGTACTAAGTAGTCTATTTCTCCAACTTTTTTAGCTTCTTCTTCGAATACTCTTATAAATTCTTCTCCGATTATTTTTCTCTTAGTTTCAGGGTCTGAAACACCTTTAAGTTTTCCAAGGAATCTATCCTCAGCATTTACTCTTATGATATTCATATCAAATTCTTTTTTGAATACTCTTTCAACAGTATCCCCTTCGTCTTTTCTAAGTAAACCGTGGTCTACAAAGATACAAGTTAAGTTGTGTCCTATAGCTTTATGAACTATCATAGCTGCAACTGATGAATCAACTCCACCTGATAATGCACATAAAACTTTTCTATCTCCAACTAATTCTTTTATTTCTTTTATTTTATCTTCAGCAAATGAAGCCATAGTCCATGATTTACCTAAGTTACATATTTCATATAAGAAGTTTTGAAGCATTTTTTGACCAAATGGTGTATGTTCAACTTCTGGGTGGAATTGAACTCCGTAAAGGTTTCTTTCTTCGTTTTCCATAGCTGCGATTGGACACACTTCTGTGTTAGCTATGATTTTGAACCCTTTTGGAGCATCTGAAATGTAGTCAGTGTGACTCATCCAGCAAATGTCTTCTTCTTTTATTCCTTTAAATAATTTTGAAGTATTATCAAGGTTTATAGAAGTCTTTCCGTACTCTCTAACTGGAGCTGTAGAAACTTTTCCTCCTAAAGTGTGAGCCATTAATTGGTCTCCGTAGCATATTCCAAGTACTGGAACACCTAATTCAAATATTTCTTCTGATACTTTTGGAGAATCTTCACCGTAAACGCTGTTTGGTCCTCCTGTAAATATTATTCCTTTAGGATTTTTTTCTTTAATTTCTTCTATAGTACGTTTATATGAAATAATTTCACAATAAACTCCACACTCTCTTACTCTTCTTGCTATAAGCTGATTGTATTGTCCACCAAAATCAACTATTAAAACTAAATCTTTTTTCATGGCTTCCTCCTAGATTTTTCGTTTATTTTATGTTTTCCGTCAATATTACTAGATGATTATAACATATTTCTCATTATAAATCTTCAAATTACGAATATTTTATTAATGAGTTACGCTATAGTTCGGTGCTTCTTTTGTTATATTTATATCATGAGGATGACTTTCTCTAAATCCTGCTGATGTTTGAATTACAAAAGTTGCAGTTTCGTATAATGTATCTAAATCTTTAGATCCTAGATATCCCATACCTGATTTTAATCCACCAAGTATTTGGAATATAGTATCAGTCACAGAACCCTTAAATGGTATTCTTCCTTCTACTCCTTCAGGAACTAATTTCTTATTTCCACTTTGGAAGTATCTATCCTTAGAACCAGCTGCCATAGCACCTAAAGAACCCATTCCTCTATAAACTTTGTAGCTTCTTCCTTGATACATTTCTATTTCTCCTGGTGACTCTTCGCAACCTGCAAATAATGATCCCATCATAGCTGCGCAAGCACCAGCTGCTAAAGCTTTAACTATATCTCCCGAATATTTGATTCCTCCATCAGCTATTACAGGAACTCCGTGTTTTTTACCAGCTTCTGCACAATCCATAACTGCTGTTAATTGAGGAACTCCAACTCCTGCTACAACTCTAGTTGTACAGATAGATCCAGGTCCTATACCAACTTTAACGCAATCTGCTCCAGCTTTTATTAAATCTTCAACTGCTTCTGGAGTCGCTACGTTACCAGCTATAATTTGTAAATCAGGGTATTTATCTTTTACTTTTTTAACAGCTTCAAGAACTCCTCTTGAGTGACCGTGTGCTGTATCTATAGTGATTACATCAACTTTAGCTTTGTAAAGAGCATCAACTCTTTCCATCATATCTCCTGTAACCCCTACTGCTGCACCGCAAAGTAATCTACCTTTTGAGTCTTTTGCTGCATTTGGGAAAATTCTAGCTTTTTCTATATCTTTTATAGTTATTAGCCCTTTTAAATTTCCTTCGCTATCTACTAATGGTAATTTTTCTATTTTATGCTTTCTTAAAATCTCTTTTGCTTCGTCTATTGAATTACCTTCTGGAGCTGTTATTAGATTTTCTTTAGTCATAACATCTTGAATCTTTTGAGTATAGTCTGTCTCAAAAGTTACATCTCTATTAGTTAAGATTCCAACTAGTTTTCCGTCAACTGTTATTGGAACTCCTGAAATTCTGTATTGACCCATTAATTCTTCTGCATCTTCTAAAGTGTTATCAGGTGTTAAGAATATAGGATCAGTTATTACTCCGTTTTCTTGTCTTTTAACTTTATCAACTTCTTTAGCTTGTGCTTCTATGCTCATGTTTTTGTGGACTATTCCGATTCCACCTTCTCTAGCCATAGCTATAGCCATTTTTGATTCAGTTACTGTGTCCATACTTGCACTTAATAGTGGTATGTTTAAAGTTATTGTTTTTGTTAACTTTGTTTTTAATGAAACCTCGTGAGGTAATATCTCTGATTTGTTTGGTACTAATAACATATCGTCAAAAGTATAAGCTTGCTTTAAAATTTTTG
The DNA here is from genome assembly GCF_024705715.1 of Clostridium sp. LY3-2. Classification (NCBI taxonomy): domain Bacteria; kingdom Bacillati; phylum Bacillota; class Clostridia; order Eubacteriales; family Clostridiaceae; genus Clostridium; species Clostridium sp. LY3-2. Next base: position 8,023 of record NZ_JAMDLQ010000023.1, on the reverse strand, counting down.
CCATTGTAGATCCTCCCTATTTTGAATATATTTCTTGCATTAAATTTTATTTTTGCAAGAATAATTGCAATTTCACTTTAATTTTTTGTATAAAAAAAGCACACTAACCTCATAAGTGAAGTTAATATGCAAAATCTAGTCCTATTAAAAAATAGGACTTGTCCTGTATATCAAATTCACTCATAGTCGGAAATTTATGGTTCCCGGTAGATACTCCCTGCCGTATTCAGGGGATATACGAGTTTCGATGTGCATCCATCATTAAATTAAACTAATTATAAATTAGATATTTTTCAAAGTCAATAACTTTGAAGGCAAAATTGCAATTTTTATTCTATATATTCTACATCTCCGATAATTATATCTTCTTTATCTGAGCTTCCAGTATTACTATTCCAGTTATTTATAAATCCATCTAATTCATTATTTATTTGTACTATATCATTATCAGTAAGAATATCATTCGCCGAAACATCATTATCTATCAATCTATAAACTGAATGAAAAGTTGAAATTCTCATATCTATTTCTTCAGCAAGGATAGTTGAACTTGATAATGTTAGTCCTGGCGCACTAGTCATTCCAAAATCATCATTACCAACCTTAATTTTACCATTAGTTATTATTACTGTATTTAATATCATCAATGGGCTACTCTTAATTTTTAAATATGAATTATCATCTTTTAAATTAATTAAGTATATATTTATCCCTTTTTTAGTAATTTTTCTAACGCCGAGATTCTTACTTGCATCTGCATACCTATCTAAATCACTAATTTTGTTAATCTCTAATGTACCTCTCTTCTCGAAAGTAAAATTAGGTTCTACAAAATCTTCTTTAGCCATATTTACAGTTACATTTGAAGGAGTAGCATATGCATTTTGGATAAAATTACTGTTGTCTACATCTCTAACATTCCAAAGTGTAACTACACCATCTAATCCTCCACCACACTCTATATCTGCTTTTTTAGTACATAAAACATATTTAAATACACTATTATCGCCAGCTACAAAGTTTTTATTTACACTTAAAGTCCCTTTCACCTTACTCTTTTTAGTTCCTTTAGTAGCTTCGCTTTCTACTAAATATTTATTATCATTTCTGCTTACTTAAATTTTTACCTCAATATTTTCATTATTAAATATATCATTGATTTCATATTCCTTCTTAGGATCCCCATTTTTTAAAGTTATTGCCCCACTTTTTATTCTAGAGTAAGCACTTTCTATTCCACTTTCTGCAGCGTAAGTTAAGTCACTCTCTACTTTAACATTATTATGTTGACCTGTTGTATGCATAACAGAGGTTGTAACTATTCCCCCTACTGTTATTAAAATAAATGTTATCCCTAAAACTAATAATAAAGAACTACCTCTCTTCTTTCTCATTAATCCACCCCATTACTTTTAACTTAGGGCTTAGTAAAAACTAAGCCCTAACTTTAATATTCATATTCTATAGTACCCCAATAATCAGTACCACTTCCTCCAACATCACTGTTGTTTTCCCAGTTACTAGCATATTTTGCTATCTCTAAATTAAGTTTCCTTATATCGCTTTCCTTTAAAGGATGATTATCATCTGGTCCTTGTGGTGCAAAGTTAAAAGTTATAGCACCATTAGACCCTAGATTTAGGCTTTTACCTATTATACTAGCCCTTGATAAATTTATTGTACCTCTATTTTCAAAATCAAAATTTATATCTCCATTTGACATTACTATAAACTTTTCACCTTGGCTTGTTGCATCTTTAAATTTAAAGTTTATAGTATCTGAATTTAATAAATAGACAGGATATTTACCAGAGTACGGGTGACTTAAATCTAATTCTATTTTCACTACTCCTTGTCCTATTTTGCTATTTAGATAAGATAACATCTCATTTACATCTTTCACTACAGCATTCTTATCTGTATCTTTTAATTTTTCAAAATTAAATTGTGGCAAAGTAAACGCATAGTTAGTTACAGTTTTACCTACTGTTCCACCTGTAATATTATCTTTATCTCGTATATTTATAGGGCTTGGATCAGCGTTTATAGACCCTCCACTCATAGTTACACTATCAGCGCATAAAACATTTTTGAATATACTTTCGCTACCATAATTTTGACCAAAGGTTGCTTTAACAGTCTTAGATTTCCCCTCACTATTAGTTCCTGTACTTTCTATTAAATAATGATTTTGTTTTATGTTTCCATTACTATCTTTTAATCTTTCTATTTCTGCATAAATACTTATTGAATTACTATTAAATTCAGATTCACTTACTATTATCTTTTTATCACTTTCTGCCGTAGGTTCCCAATTTGAATTTAACTTTTTATTTTTAATTATTCTAGAAACACCAATTTCTATCCCTGACTCTGCTGCATAAATTAAATCTTCAGAGTCTTTTGTCGTTTGATTTAACCTCGTTGTGCTTAATATTGCTTTTGAAACTATTCCTAAAAGCACTACTAAAATTGCTACTATTCCTATTACTAAAACTAAACTCGATCCTTGCTTCTTCTTATACTTCATTTAATCACAACTCCAAATAGCTTTATTTATTTTTAAAGCATCTTTGGTATCTTAAAGACTTCCCTGACTGTTTCTCGGTGTAATCATAGATATAAATTCTTCTTCTACTTCACCTTTTTTAAGTTTTATTTTTAATTTATACTGATTATCTACTTTACTTAATTCAAACGCTTCTAAATTTGAAGTAGGCGTTGCTATCTCTACTCCCGGATTGTCTTTAGTTTTAGATAATTTCTTATTACTTAAATCAGCTACATATGAAAATATTTTCCCGCTACTATCTTGAAAAGTAACTCCAAAATCCCCGCTAGGTAACTTTTTAATCGTATCTTTTTTTGCTACCTTTAAATCATTTTCTATAGCATCTAAAACTATTCTACCTTCATCTTGAAGAATACTTTCTGTACTCGATGTAACTAGCATCCTATTAGATGAAAGGTATAGAGAAATTATTAAACTTCCAAGTATAGTCCCTATAAACATAACTGCTATAAGTTCTATTAAAGTAAAACCTTTTTTCTTAACTTTCAAAATTCTCACCTCTCTAACTTACTGTAGAAATAAGTGATTTCCTTTGGACAGAACTATTCTCTCCTTTTGATACACTCCAAACTGTAGTCGTAAATTCATATACCTTTTCGTTTTGATTATTTACTATATTAAGCTTCATTAAATAAGAATTATCCATTACTCCCACCTTATTTTTTAAGGAGTTAAAATTATCTGTATCAGAACAATCTCCTATGGTAAATGTATCTTGAGGTGCTCCTGTCTTTATTACTTCTTCTTTTAAAATTTTTTCTTTAACAGCTTTAGTTAACTCCTCTTCGTTATCAAATGCTATATAATAATTTGCCCCTGGCGCATTATATATATTCTTTGTTAAATAAGGTGTTCCCCCTGGTCTGTTTCCTCTAACTACCTCATAAAAAACTTTTGACATACTGTTTGAATCAAAGGTTTTCTTATTTATCGAATTATATGAAAAGGTAGTAAGTATAAGACTCATTATTGCTGTACTAACTATAATAAATACAGTTAGTCCTGCAATCATTTCGATTAATGTAAAGCCTTGCTTTTTCTTATTTTTCATAGCTTACCCCCAAAAATTACTAGAAGGTTATTCAAATAAATTACCTTTACCATAGCTTCCATTATTAAAGTCATAATCTTCTTTTTCATTAGAACCTGCAATATAATATAAAACTCCTATAGTTGATGTGTCCTTTTGACTTGTGAAATTTTGAACTTCTAAGATTCTATTATCAGTTTCTAATTTATCAACAAATGTCATAACATCATTAAACTTTCCGTCTAAAGTCAAATTTACTGTAAAAGTAGAAAGCCCGCTTGTAGCACCTAAAGTTTCAGCGCCTTCTTGATTCTTATTTTCTTGATTTTCACTAGTACTATTACTAGTATTTTCTGTATTTCCAACTACTGCAACTTCTCCGAAAGAGCTGTTTGTTATCTTAACTTTGCTTTGAAGTGCCATATCTTCAAGGTCTCCTATAATCTCTGGATACCTATCAGTTTTAGGAATAGTTTTTGAAGCTTCCTCATACTTTCCTTTTAAATCAGTTAACTCTTTTTCATTTTTTGCTATATCTAAACTTATAGTCTGAAGTCCTTCTGCTTGAGCCTCAAGACGTTTTATATCTTCTTCTAATGGTTTTAATTTTTTATTTAAAGGAGTTAATATGAATGTATTTATTAAAAAGACAGTTCCTAAAATCCCTGCACAAGCTAGAATAATTTTTTCACTTTTAGTTAGCTCTCTACTGCTTGTCTTCAGCTTTAACATCACCATTCACCCCTTTTGCATTTATTTTTAGGTTAAATGTAACCTTGTCCTTTCCTGTTAGACCACTTATATGTGAATTACTAAACTTATCACTTTCTCTTAAGTTAGCCCAAAGGTGAGAAACATCTGATTTGCTCTTAGCTTCACAAGTTAAATTTAAACTTCCACTTAAGCCTTCAGCCTCTAAATTACCACTCTTTGCAAAAGTTATATTTGATATCTTAACTCCACTTGGGAATAAAGAAGAAAGTTCTACTATAAGTCCGTCTGTATCTTTACCTTTTAAAACAGATAATTGTTTTGCTTTTTCTATATGCTGCTTAGTAAGATTTATATCTCTTACTAAGGCTTCGTTTTTAACTACTAGCTCTTTATTAGAGTCTACTTGCTCTTGTAGATTATTTCTCTTTATCTTAAGAAGTGCCTCTTTACCAAAAATATATCCACCAGACGCAACCACAACTACTAAAGCTAAAGCTATACTTAAAGCTACATGTTTTTTTCTATCTATAAGCTTCTTTTGGTTACTATAGGTATGTGGTACTAAATTAAGTTCTCTCATATCACATTACTCCTTTCTTAAAAGCAACCCATAAGCATAAAAATAGTCTTTTAAATTGATTTTTTTAGGTGCTTTGACACTAGATTTTAAATCATTAAAGCTTGGAAGGTCTGAAACTTTAGTATTAAAACTAACTTCTAAAAACTGCTCTACACCATTAATCATAGTTGAGCTTCCTAAAACGTATATCCTATCTAAGTTCTTTTTTACTTTACCTGATGTGTAAAACTGAATAAGAGAGTTGTATTGATCTACTAAGGATTTAAAGAATCTGTCATACTTTTCTTCTTCCTCACGAACTTCTATAAGATCTATTGATTCTAAATATTCTTTATACTCTATAAGATTATTTATATATTTATCTGTAGATTGATATAACCCATAGCTTTGATATTTTTCAATATTAAGCTTATTCCACTCTGTTATAATCATTGAATTTGAATGCCCGTCTATACATAAAACACCTGATGATTTAATCTTTTTATTAAAATTATTTTTTAGATTTCTAAATACTCTAGCACAAGCATTTGCATATATATCTATAGCTTTAACATTTAATTTAAGAGCTCTTCCTAAATCTATGTAAGCATCAATTTTCTCTTTTAAAACTGCAACTATTAAAACATTTGCATTACCGTTGTTTTCATTTTTATCGTAGTGAATGACTTCATAATCAAAATAAAATTCCTCAATCCTATCACCTACGAATTGTTTTAGTTCAAATTCTACTGAATCTCTCATCGCTTCTTCTTTTGCCATAGGCATAGTTACATGCCTTGATACAATATCACTTCCACGAACTACAAACATACAATCATTAACCTTAGCCCTTTTTTCTATAAAAGGCTTAATAACTTCTGTAAGCTTTTCTACGCTAAAAATTTTATCTTCACTATAAGCTTCACTCGGTGTTTCTAAGATAATACCGTCTAAAATTTTATATTTCTGTCCTACTAAAATAGCTATTCTTTCTTCATTGATATCTATAGCCACTAAGTCCTTCTCAAACATTACTCCCACCCCTTTACATTAAAAAAACGTGCCAAAATACCAGTTTAAAATATCATTTCCAAACAATATAGTAATGTAGGTACTTATAGCTATGTATGGACCAAACGCCATTTCTTCTTTTCCACTTTTCTTTTTACTTATCATAAGATAAATAGCAGCTATCCCTCCAAGTACTATAGATAAAAATAAATTAAGTAAGTTTAACTTCATATTCAAGAAAAATCCTACCATAAATATAATTTCAACATCTCCCATACCCATAGCGTTAGTTGTAACAACTATAATCAAAAGAATAAGTGCTGGAATTATAACCCCTAAAGCTATATTTATAAGGTTTATATCTCCTCCTGTAAAAAGTTTTATTATAATAAATAAAACTCCAAATATAATTCCAAGTATTATGTTACTTGTATAAACAAATTGAGTCTTATAATCTATAATTCCTATAACAATTAAAATTGCTGTTAAAGAGATAAACTTTAAAAACTCTAAACTAAATCCAAATTTAATAAATAAAACTAAAAATAATACCCCCGTAAAAGCTTCTACTAAAGGATGTTGTTTTGATACCTTCGTATTACAATATCTGCATTTCCCTTTTAAAAATAAAAAGCTAAATATAGGAACTAAATCTTTAGGACCTAACTTATGCTTACAATACCCGCAATGTGAAGGTGGAAATGCAATAGATTCTTCTTTTGGAATCCTAAAAATGCAAACATTTAAAAAGCTACCTATAATACATCCAAAACAAAAAATTATAACTCCTAAAATTAACTCCATATCTCTCCCTTTCTTTTTTAAAAAGCTCCTTTAATTCCTTAAAGGAGCTTTGTTTATTTTATTTATTATGATGTTGCTATTGGTGTATTACTTTTCCATACTCCATTATCATCAACACTACAATCTGCTTTTTGATTTACAATGTCATAGCAATCCTTAATTGTCATGTCACCCGCTGCACCTGCTCCAATTTTAAGCTTGTTTAATTCTTTTACAGCATCTGCTTGAGCTTCTTTACCAGACGCTAAGCTTGCAACAGATTCTTTTGCTAAAGCTACATAAACTGATGTACTATCAGTTATGTCTTTACCACCCTTCATTTTATACGCGTCAACTGCCATTGTAACTTTTCTAGATTGATCTATAACTGCTGTCTTTTTAGCTTCTTTCATATACCCTGCTATCTTTGGTACTAAAATTGCTGCAAGTATTCCTATAATTGCAACTACTGCTACTAATTCAATTAGTGTAAACCCTTTCTTTTTCTTTCCCTTTCTAATTAACTTAACCATTATTATACCTCCAAAAATTTATTTATTTTAAATTAGCCCTACAAATTCACCTGAAGAGTTAACTTTAAAATCTCGTCTATTTTCAACAATCTCATAAATTATATCTAAACTTATATCATCTGAAAGTTTTTCTATCTCTTGGTCTTCTAATAGTTTGCTTGTCCCATAATAATTTTTAACAGCTCCAACTGTATTATTAGTAAATCCCAATACAGAAATGTCTTTAAACTCTTTATTATTACTTTCTTCAAAAATAATAACTGACATCCTTATATTTCTAGCTTGATCTATAACTAATACTTTTTTAGCTTCTAAAAAATATCCTTGAATCTTTGGCATAAATATACTTACTAGAACTAATATAATAGCTATAACAGCCACTAATTCTAAAAGTGTAAAACCCCTAATTTTCTTTATCTTATTCACATCCTACATAGCATTTATAGCATCCATCATATTAAACATAGGTAAAAGTAATGCTGCTACTATAAATAAAACTATTACTGCAAGAACCATAATTAATATAGGCTCTATTAAAGTAACTAGCTTTTCTATAGCTGCTTCTACTTCACCGTCATAATACTCTGAAGTTTTTATTAAAATATCTTCTAAAGCTCCAGTTTCTTCACCTACTGTTATCATTTGAGTAAGCATAACTGGGAAAATATTAAGGTCTTCTATAGTTTTTCCTATAGGATGACCCTTTTTAATATCTTCTTTTGCTTTTTCTAATTTAGTTTCTATATAAGCATTTTCAAGCACTTTAGAAGTTATCTCTACTGCACTTAATACGCTTACCCCTGAAGAAGTAAGAACTGCAA